>DASRBR010000127.1:0-6076 GCA_035653495.1 Verrucomicrobiia bacterium | reverse complement strand
TCAATGTCGCCCCGCGCAGTTGTTCCAGCACGCGATAACTGGTCCATGCTTCGCGTCCGGTGCCATCGGTCACAGCCATTCGTTTGCGATGCGTGGGATGCCGGGCAATCGAGGCGCGGATTTCGCCAGTTTCCTTGGCGATTTGGCCGCAAACGATGGCGTGGTAAATCTTCTCCAGCATCCGGCCGGCAAACTGTTCCGCAAGGCCGATATGTGCCGCGTCGTTTTTTGCGACGACAAGGCAGCCGCTGGTTTCCTTGTCGAGGCGATGCACGATGCCCGGACGCGCGACTCCGCCGATGCCGCTTAATTGCCCCGCGCAATGATGCAACAAGGCATTGACCAATGTATGTTCCTCGTGGCCGGCTGCCGGATGCACCACAAGGCCGGCCGGTTTGTTCAGCACGAGCAGGTCGTTGTCCTCGAAAAGAATATCCAGCGGGATTTGCTCCGGCTGCGCCTCGGCAGGACGCGCCTCCGGCCAATGCACTTCGATCCGTTCGCCCGCGCAAGGGTGATGCGTTGACTTGACCGCTTGACCGTTCACGCGGATGTGGCCCTGCTCGATGAGCCGCTGGATTGCCGCGCGCGAAACCATGGGAAAAACGTCACGCAGATAAGTGTCCAAGCGCCCGCTGGGAACGGAAGTTTCAACGGTCAAGGTTTCAGTGCGCATTCAATTGGCGATTTTCGATATACGATTTACGAGCCGAAGAAAATTGATGCGTGTTTCGTGTTGCGTATTTCGTCTTCAAGAAACGCACTTTTGCTAAAACACGCAATACGGAACACGCAACACGAGACCGCGTAAATCGTATATCGTAAATTGTAAATTCACGACGTTGACGGCACCGGCGCTTTTTCATTTCTCAATGAGAGAATGAAAATAAGCCCCACACCGATGCAAATGGCGCTGTCGGCCACGTTGAAGGCGGGAAAACCGATGTCTGGACCGCCGCGACGTTGCAGATGGAAATAAAGAAAATCGGTCACATGCCCCACGCGCAGGCGGTCAATGAGGTTTCCAATGATGCCGCCGAAAATCAGACCCAGCGCGAATTGGCCCATGAGCGTGTGCGCGTCGAAATGATGCCGGCTGCGAAACAGGATGAACAACGCGATGAGCGCAACGATGGCCAGCAAACCGTTGTTCCCGGAAAAGAGGCTCCATGCCGCGCCCGTATTGCCCCAATGCACGAACTTAAAAAAGCCCGGGATTAAGATTTTTTCGTCCGTTTCCGAAGGCAGAAGATGATTGACCAGTTGCTTGGTGATTTGATCCAGCAGTATCACGAAGAGCGCAACCGCGGCAATGCGACCGTTTTCCGTGCTTAACATCCGTTTGGCATCCATTTGTTTATCCAATATACCATGTTTGGTAGGTCTGCAAAATCAGGTGATTTTTCTTACCGCATGGGTGGCGAAAAAACAATCAAATTTGATTCCAGAAAAATGCCAAAACGTGTTGACTTGGCCTGTTCTTTTGGTAGTTTCTCCCCTCCTTTGATAGGGATTTGAGATGAAAACGCATTTGCCGAAAATTAATTTGGATCAGCGCAAGTGGCATGTGATCGATGCCGACGGGGCGGTTTTGGGCCGTTTGGCCGTGCAGATTGCCGATACTTTGCGCGGGAAAAACAAGCCCACCTACACTCCGCACCTGGACGCGGGCGATTTCGTGGTGGTCATCAATGCCGAAAAGGTCGCCGTCACGGGCAAAAAGGAGACGAACAAGCTTTTCATGACCTATTCCGGCTGGAAAGGCGGCGAGCGTTACAAGAGCGTCGCGCAAATCCGCGCACGCCATCCCGAGCAACTCATCACCCACGCCGTTCGCGGCATGGTTCCCAAGAACCGCCTTGGCCGGGTGCTCATGACCAAGCTTAAAGTTTACAAAGGCAGCGCGCATCCTCATGCCGCCCAACAACCTGCGCCGCTCGCGCCCAAAAAGTAACCCGACTCCAATCGCATTGATTTATGGCAGACACTTCTGAATTTCTTGGCACCGGGCGCCGCAAGACTTCCATCGCCCGCGTCCGGCTCGCGTCCGGCTCCGGCAAAATCGTCGTCAATGGGCGTCCATTCGAAAACTATTTCCCCACCGAAACGCTCCGCATGGTTGTCAGCCAGCCTTTGGTTGTGACTTCCACGGCGGGAAAGTTCGACATCCGCGTGAACGTGCAAGGCGGCGGGCCCAACGGCCAGGCTGGCGCGGTCCGTCACGGCATTGCGCGCGCATTGCTTCAGGCGGATCTCGCGCTGCGACCCACGCTCAAGTCCGAGGGTTTGCTGACCCGCGATTCGCGCGAAAAGGAACGCAAGAAGTACGGCCAGCCCGGCGCCCGCAAGCGCTTCCAGTACAGCAAGCGCTAAGCCGGTTGAAAATTTACAACCCCGCGGGCATTGCCTGAGGGGTTTTTTGTTTTAAAAGATAAACATCGAACACTGAACATCGAACACCGAACGCTGAATTGAGAGAAGCTTCCTCGTTGTTTTATTGGATGTTCGGCGTTCAGTGTTGGATGTTCGATGTTTTTTTGCCTGAACGTATCTGCCGTTGCTCTTACGGCATCCGCACGAGTTGCTTCGATTACGAATCAGAACGAATACTGGACGCGGCCGAGCAACACGTGTTCGGGGCTGTGCGACGTCTTCCCGGCGACCGGCGTATAGCCGGTGAAGGTCGTCGATTCATAGTTCAGGTTCAGCTTGAGGTTCGGGTTCAGATACCAGTTCAACCCAACGCCCCATGCGGTCGCCTTCTGGGCCGAGCCCGGCGTGACAAAACCAGTCGCGCCGCGTCTGAAAAATGAGTTTTCATCCAGCATCAGTTGCTGCACGCGCGCAACCACCTCAAAGGCGCCCCAACCAGTCCCGCCCGGTCCGAAGTTATGGCGCGGCTGGACATGTTGCAGCGAGGTGGCCTTGAATGAGTTTTCTTCACCGGTCAAAAAGTAGGAAGCCTGCACCTGCCACGCCGAATTATTGAACCGTTCCTGCTTGGCCAAGCCAATTTTTGTGCTGGCAAACTTTTGCGACGAAATCGCGTATTCTGACATGATGCCCAACGGTCCCCAAAAATAATAGGCCTGCGGGTCGATCCGATACTGCACGCCGGAGGGGACGACGTTTGTATAAGTATAAAAAGTCTGTTGGCCCGGTGTTCTGTACGCGGTGATTGGGCCGCCATCGTGCGTGCCGATGGATCCACCTGCGCCGACGCCAAGGTGTTGCAACGGAGAATCCAGCTTGTTCACCCACGGTTGCAAAAATAAACGGCCGGCCACGTCCTTGCCCTCATCAACGTCGGCATCTTCGCTGGAATTGTCCGACGCACCGTCATAAATGCCGATGGAGTAGCCGACCGGCTGCGCGAAAAAATTATTGTGGATGGACGCGCCGAGATCGTAGTTGGGCACCAATTCGGTCGCAAAACCGGTTTCAACGAAAAACAGGTCCGCGGTGGATTGCAGGCGTTCAAGGCCGATCGGCGATTTGTATTTGCCGATTTGCACCTGAAAGTTCGCCCAATAACGGGCATTCACATAAGCATCATCCAGAATGCTTACGTTATTGGCGGTGCTGCCGGTGACGTTCCCCGAAGCCACGTCCAGCATCAATCGGTAATCGACGTCCTGCCACACTGTGCCCTCGACGATTGGCCGCACGCGTCGCAAAAGAAAGGTATCCGGCGTGGTCTTTTGCCCGAAATAATTCCGGCCATCAATCTGAGCATAACCGTGCGCGTACATGATGAAATTGGAATCGCCCGAACGGACATTCAAGCCATTCATGCCCAGCGAAACCGTTGGCGTTTGTTTGGCTTGTTCCTTTGCATTTTCCTTATCGACTTCACGATTACGTTTCAGCGCCTTGACCTCCTGTTCGAGTTCATCCACACGCTTGATGAGCGCTTGGATTTCCTCATCGGATAATTGCGCCGCGTGAATCGTGGCTCCATAAAACTGCACGCCAACAAAAACTGCGGCAAAGGTGAGAAGATTCAATCTGCTCCGTAGAAAAGATGCTCGGCGTGCGGGACACGAATGGAACTGGGATGGGATTTGGGGAGCGCACGCGTCCCGCGTGCTCCGTTCGGCGTCTCGCCGAACGGAAAAAGACCGAGAAGCGCCCGGCGAGACGCCGGGCGCGGCAACCGAGACGGTCGCGCTCCCCAAACTGCAAACGTTGTTACATTGGTGGCCGTCGGTTAAAAAACGTTTTCTAAACGGAAGATTCAACCTCCATCGCGAGTGGAATTTCATAAGTTCAGTTTTGTTTCGATTAAAGGTTTTCATTCTGAATGAACGAACAATGCCGAACTAATACGACTATGTCAATAGAAATTATAGAGATTTTATTTTCTAATATTTTCGGGCTTTTTACCGGGTTTTGCCGAGTAAGAGTTTAATCTTGAGTAATTCTATGTAGATTTTATATTTCAGCCATGAAGTTGTCATTGCGTGGGGAATATGCATTGCGGGCTTTGGTGGTCTTAGGGTTGAATGACGGACGGGAAGTGTTGCGCATCCAGACGATCTCGGCGCAGCAAAACATCCCCAAACGCTTTCTGGAGCAAATCCTCAATGACTTGAAGGTGGCGGGAATCGTTGAAAGCCGGCGCGGCATGGCCGGAGGTTACCGCCTGAGCAAGCCGCCGGACCAAATTACGCTCGCAACGGTCATTCGGCAGATCGAAGGTCCGCTGGCGCCGGTCAGTTGCGTCAGTGAAAAGTATTATTCGCGCTGCTCGTGCCCGGACGAGGCGAAGTGCGGGATCCGCAGCGTGATGAAAGATGTGCGCGACGCGATCGTGAAGATTCTTGATGCTGTGACTGTTGCGGAGCTTTGCCATCGGGTGAAGGAATTGCAAGGGCCGCAGGCGAACACGCTCGATTACGTCATTTGACCGCGCAACGCGCTCCTTCATGCGCGAGGTCGAGAAGGGTTTCAATGCTGCGGACCATTTCGAGCCGCGGCTCGCGCTGCGGAATTTTTACATAATATGCATGCGCGCCCAACGCCATGCACCGCTCGTAATCCTCTGGAAGGCTGGAGCCCGCAAGCACGACGACCAGCATGTTTTTGAAAGATTGCGTCTGCAACCATCCCAGGACGTCGTAACCGCTTTTTCGCGGCATTCTCAAATCCAGCAGCAGCAAATCAGGCTGGGTTGGTTTCGTTGGGCTTGAGAAGCCTTTGCTGCGCGTCAAGTAAGAGATGACTTCTTCGCCGTCGCGTGCCTCGCCCACAACCATCATGCGAGGATTGTTCCGCATCGCATCGCGGATCAAGGCGCGGTCTGCTTCTGAATCATCCGCGAGCAAAACAGCATAACTTCCAAGTTCCTTGAAAGCTTTTGACATAAGAAAACGGGAATCGCCTAGGTCAGCCAGGCGCGTTACGCCACAGTTTACTCGACCCAAGCTGCGGTCTCAAACACGGCGCGTTGGGGAGTACACCCCAGAAAAAAATTCGAATATTGAAAAATTGCCTCCGACGAAATTGTTTAGAGCAATGAAAGCTCGACTCAATACACGGCTTGAAATAAATCTAGCGTCTAAACAACGAATCTTCCGGCCGCTCGACCAAGTGCAGCAGGTTTTGTTCGGCGTCGCGGAAGAATAACACGCGACCACCTCCACCGGCGGGTTTGACCGGCTCTGTGAACTTCACGCCTTTGGATTCCAATTCAGCCTGGGCTTGTTCGATGGATTGGACTTGAAGCGCAAGATGACGCCAACCAGCCAGAGAATTATTGGACGTTTCCTTGATTGATATTTCGGCCTGATAAATCTCCAGCATCAGTCCGCCGGCTAATTTGATGAAATATGCGGGAGGTGTCTGGCCATTGTCAAAGACCAGTTCCGCGCCGAGAACGTCAACGTACCAATCCTTCAACGCGTCCGGGTTCATTGCGGGCAATCCGAGATGTTCGGGGGTGAAGGTCACTTGCAACGTTAAATGGTTAAATCGTTAAATAGTTAAAATGACAGAAGCTCGCCTTGCGATTTAACCATTTAACCCTTTTAACCATTTAACCCTTTTAACCATTTAACCCTTTTAACCATTTAAC
>DASRBR010000126.1:0-5141 GCA_035653495.1 Verrucomicrobiia bacterium | reverse complement strand
CTGTGATCGTCTGGTTGCGGATTGGCAATTGCTCAAATCGAGCTTTGCACGCATGGTTTGGACCATTGCTTCCAGATGTGATGAATCAAATTCAACAAGGCCAGAAACTTATTGAATTGCGGTCTTACCCAGAGTGAACGCGAAAATCTTAATCAGCGGAATTTGCGGATTTGTGGGGAGCACGATTGCCGCGCAGCTCAAAGAAAACCAGGCGGGCGCGGAAATTTTCGGCTTTGATAATTTCATCCGGCCCGGCAGCGAGTTGAACCGGCTTGAGCTCAAGCGCCGCGGGATTCGCGTGCTGCATGCGGATGTCCGCAGCGCGTCGGACGTGGCGTCGCTCCCGCCGGTGGATTGGTTGATCGATGCCGCGGCCAATCCCAGCGTTCTTGCCGGTGTTGACGGCCAGACCAGCAGCCGGCAGGTGGTCGAGCACAATCTTTACGGCACCATCAACCTGCTGGAATTCTGCAAAGCGCATCACGCCGGTTTCGTTCTGCTCAGCACCAGCCGCGTCTATGCCATCAAGCCTCTGGCGGAATTGAAAGTTGAAGCGGTGAACAAGGCGTTTCGGCCGGATGCCAAAGCGCCGCTGCCGCCGGGAATTTCTGCGGCTGGCGTGGATGAACATTTTTCCACGAGCGCGCCCATCTCGCTTTACGGCAGCACCAAGCTCGCCTCTGAAACCATGGCGCTGGAATATGGCGAGACGTTCGATTTTCCCGTTTGGATCAATCGTTGCGGCGTGCTTGCCGGCGCGGGACAATTCGGCCGGCCTGACCAGGGCATTTTCAGTTTCTGGATCAATTCGTGGCTGCGCAAACGCCCGTTAAAATATCTCGGCTTTGGCGGCAACGGCTTTCAAGTGCGCGACTGCCTGCATCCCAAGGACATCGTCGCGCTGCTCATCAAACAATTTGGCGCGGGCAAAACCGCTCATTCGCGCATCGTCAACGTGAGCGGCGGCATCGACAGCGCGATGTCTCTTGCGCAACTGAGCGATTGGTGCGCGGCGCGTTTTGGCCGGCAAAAAGTGCAGGCGGACGGCAGTTCGCGTCCGTTCGACATTCCGTGGATGGTGTTAAACCCCGCGCTTGCGCGAAAAATTTGGAACTGGCAGCCTCAAACATCTTTGGAAAATGTATTGGATGAAATTGCGCGCCATGCCGAAAAACATCCCGATTGGCTCGACCTTTCCGCGCCATGAATGACCCCAAGTCAAATCCCAATCTGCCGCCGCTGACGTTGCTTTCCATCGTCATTCCCGCGCGAGATGAGGAGGGCTGCATCGCCTCCACGGTCGAACATCTGCACATCGAATTGAAACTGCACAACGTCCCGCATGAAATCGTGGTTGTGGATGACGGCAGCAAGGACGGGACATGGAAAATTTTGCAGGAAGTCAAAAAACGCATGCCGGAACTCAGCCCGGTCCAGAACACCGGCCTACATGGTTTTGGCCGTGCCATCATTTGCGGACTCGACCACATGAAGGGCGATTCGGTCGTGATCATGATGGCCGATGAATCCGACGATTGCCGCGATGTGGTCCGTTATTGGAAAAAATTGCATGAAGGATATGACTGCGTTTTTGGCAGCCGATTTTTGCGCGGGGGCGGGGTGATAGATTATCCGCGCGGCAAACTCCTGCTCAACCGCATGGCCAACTGGTTTTTGAAAGTGCTGTTCGGCATCAAGCTGAACGACACGACCAACGCCTTCAAATGTTATCGCAAAACGGTGATCGACGGCTGCCGTCCCTTGATCTCCCCGCATTTTAACCTCACCGTTGAGATTCCGTTGAAAGCCATCGTGCGCGGTTATACCTGGACGGTGATGCCCATCACCTGGCGCAACCGCCGCACCGGCGAGGCCAAATTGAAGATCAAGGAAATGGGCAGCCGCTATCTTTTCATCTGCCTCTACGTCTGGCTAGAAAAATATTTCAGCCGCGGCGATTATCGCAAGAAGTAGGAGGGTTAAATGGTTAAAAGGTTAAATCGTTACGTGGTTACAACTTTGAGAGCCCTCCACGCTCAAAACTGCGGCCCCAGCCACATCCGCTCCTGCCAACACAACAACCAACAATGCGGCCAAGCCCAAGTAGGCCCGTCATCTCGCAATATGCCAAAGCGCATCAAACGGTTCAAAGAATAAAAAATTCTGCGCTCAGCACAAACGACGCGCCTAACTGGGACGATTTTCAGTCAACTGCCACCATCGGACCCAAGCAGACGGACCTAGAGGGCGCCCCAGAACAAGAGCACAAGCCCGTTTTGAGCGACTCGGAATTTAGTTAGAATGGCTTCGCGGCATTGCGCGAAGTTGAATTTTTTCTATGGATTTTAAGACGGCACCTCGTACAGAAGCATTGCTATCCTTGGACGCCTCTCTTAAGGCCGGGAGAGCCGATTCATCGCCCAACTCTCCCAAAATTAGCGCCGTGTCCAATCTAAGCCGATCATCGCTGTTCGTGAGTTGCGGAGTTATTAAACCAGCCACCTTGCCATGGCTGATTGACCTCATAGTCATGTAAATTTGATTTTTTAACGCTTCATCAGAACACTCACTCGCTTTAATAAGAGCCGGGATTGCAGCATTTCCGTTGGTTCCGAAAAAGCCAATCGCGTAGGCAGCTGCCTTCCTGACTCGCGTTTCAGGGTCATCCAGACCGTTTATAAGCACAGGAATTACCACATTTGGATCGTTTTTGATTTGCCCAAGCGATATCAGCGCGCGTTCACGAACACTCCAATTAGCACTCCGGGACCACATCAGGAGAGATGGTAATGCACTCACGGCATTCGTTCCCATCATTCCAATCTTTTCGATTATTGTCCATTCATACTCGTGCCCTGAAAGGTTTGTAGCGGCGCTTAAAAGAGCCGGAATGGCTTTTGGCCCCAAATAGACTAATGATTCACTCGTGTACTGTACAATATTGTTTTCCTCGCGGCTCGCTGCAACCATCTTCGTGCCGCGTCTCGACATTCCGACCGAAGCGGAGCTTAGCAGATTCGACAATCCTGGAATTGCATCGTCCGCTGCCTCTCCCAAGACGCGGAAGGCAACAACCACCGATCTTCTAGGAGGAAGTTCTTCTTGTCCTGTGTGCAACAAATTTGTTTGCGCGAATGCAATTGCGCGGCGGTATAGATTCGGTTGCTGATCCTGAGAAGTTGTCGGCAATGGGGTTTTCAGCCACCCAATCAAGAATGGAACTGCTTCTGGACCAATGCTCTTGATCGCGATGACGCTCGGAGCATTAGTCGGCAACCTGCGTAAAGGATCATCATATTGCAATAGTTTTTCCGTCCAGTAGGCAAGACTGTGGCCGGCATAAGTCGGCTGCGACCTAATTGCGAAAGAGTGCTTTAGACTTTCCGCAGAAAAAAAGCACACGACGATACATGCAAAAAATATAACTATTCCAAGTAGCCTCCACCGCCATTTATTCCCTTTATTTAGCTTCACTTGGGCCATCTTCATTGGGTATATCTAAAGCATTCCTCTTGAGATACTTAGAATCTTCAATGCGTAAACTCAAAAGAGTCTTGGTTGGAAGAAACAGACGGACGGATGCCACTTTGTCGCCCAAATGTCGTTTGTCACGCCACGAAATAACGTACAAAGGGCAAAACGAGTTAAACACGTCGGCATCGTGCTTGCGTAATCCGTGGGGGTACACTGCTTCCAGCAACAATCTATTCAAATGCATGAGGGCTTTGCCTTGATACCTGCCCGATATTAGCCTGCGAAGTTTATCATTCAATTCAATATTTCGAAAGCGATCGGCCGTATATAACTGGCCATTTGTTAGGGTTTTATTTAGGCATTGAAGCAGAGCTGCCTCACACTCGGCAGCGAAGTTGGTAGACACTTGCGTATCAAACAATACCCGTCCTTCCGAGTTCAAGTTCTGCCATAATACTTGAGATATGGGGTCCTCCCGTAGCCGGACTTTTTGCTCCATCATTGAAGTGTCACCCACTTTTATGCTCAAATCTGTCTCATGAACTGGTCGTTAGGACAGAGCTCGACCACCTTATGCGCGGAAAAATTGCCACTGGCTGCGTTGGAGGCGGATTTGATGGACCAGACGCGTGAATTGGGGCCGATGCTGGCAACGCTGGCCGTCGTCGGAATCACTGAGGACAGGTTGGATGAAATGAGCAGCGGAAAACCGCCTTTTGCCGCAATCGCCGTTCTGGCTGATGAAGTTCCCGCCATCGCGCTGACGGCGACCACGCAACATAAAAGTATCAGAACCAAGCTCTTGCTGAGATTTTTCATTTCCCCCTCCTTGTGTTAATATGTTGTTAAATAGATAAAAAATAAGCCGTTCAAAAACAGCACTCGAAGCTTTCAGAAAACGGAACCGGGAAAAACTTGGCCCCTTTAAAACCTTTTCGAGTTTTATAAAAAACGGAATTCACCTGTCCACAGAAAACTTTTGGAAATAAAAAGTAGAAGTGGCTCTAATCGGAAAAGACTGCAGCAACCAATCCATTCCAGCGATGAATGTTTGATAGCGCGTTTGTAACAGCTTCTCTGATAAATAATGCTTGACACTCAAAAAGGGCGTGCTATCCTCCTTCGCCAAGGCTACGGAGGACAGGTCCTCCTGCTGCCGCGGGTGAAAATCCGCCATCGCCACTGGGCGAAGGCGGATGGGGTGTTCTTTGAAAATTGAATCAGATTCGCGATGCGCGACGCGGGTTCCGGGTTCGGACTTCCGAGTTCCGGGTCGGGGATTTTTCTATCCCCATCCTGGCTGGCCTTGCGGGTTTCCGTAGCAGTTCGTGACGCTTGGCCGTAGGTTTGTCGCGGCTCGTGACGTTAATTTGTCGCGGATTGTGACACGTTGTCGCGCCTTGTCGCGGCTTGTCGCGGATAAACGGCCTAAAAAAATAAAAATTTTTTAGCGCCCGTGCGCTTGTTGTAACCATGTAACCATGTAACGATGCGTTCATGGGTTGTGTCGGATTGTGTCGCATTGCGTCGGATAATGCGGCGTGGTAGGGACGGACCGCTTGGGCCGTCCGCGGATCCCGCATGCGGGACAGCGCAATGTCCCTACCCCCGAGCATCCAGTATCGAGCATCGGTCATCTTGCCCTTGGCCATTCTCCATCCTCTATC
>DASRBR010000125.1:0-3958 GCA_035653495.1 Verrucomicrobiia bacterium | reverse complement strand
GACGTCTTCGCCTTGCGCATTGATGAGAAATTCGCCGTAAAATTCATTGGCGCCGTTCGCGGGATTGCGCGTGAAGGCGACGCCCGAACCGGAATTATCGCCGGTGTTGCCATAGACCATCGCCTGGACATTGACGGCCGTTCCCCATTCGCTGGGAATGTTATATTTGCGACGATAAACAATGGCGCGGTCGTTCATCCAAGAACCGAACACAGCGCCCGCCGCGCCGACGAGCTGCTTCCACGGATCGTTGGGAAATTCCTTGCCGGTGCGGGTCTTGACCAGTTCCTTGAACCGGGTGACCAACACCTTTTGATCTTCGGCGGTCAATTTGGAGTCTTCGATGTCGTGATGATATTTTTCGTGCTTGTAACCGTGGATGACGACTTCGAACGGTTCATGATCTTCGTTTTCACGTTTTTGCACGCCGAGCACGACATCGCCGTACATCTGGATGAAACGGCGATAGCAATCCCAGGCGAAACGTTCGTTGTTGGTTGCCTTGCTGAGCGCGAGAACAGTTTCGTCGTTCAAACCGAGGTTAAGGATGGTGTCCATCATGCCGGGCATTGAATCGCGCGCGCCGGAGCGGACCGCCACCAGCAAAGGCATGGCATCAGAAGCGCCGAATTTGCAGCCCATGATTTTTTCCATGTTGGCGATGCCGGCTTCCATCTGGGCCTGGAGTTCTTTCGGGTAAGTTTTTTTGTTCCCGTAATAATAAGTGCAAACTTCGGTGGTGATGGTGAAACCGGGAGGAACGGGCAACCCGATGCGGGTCATTTCGGCGAGATTTGCGCCTTTGCCGCCGAGGAGCGGCTTCATGGAACCGTCGCCATCGGCTTTTTTATTGCCGAAAAGATAGACGTATTTTGGAGCTTTCTTTGCTTTTGCTGATGTGGCCATAAGATTTCAGTATTAGTTTTCGTTTAACAGTCAGTCACCGGCTGGTCAAAAGTCGTGTTGGTCAGCCTAACAAAGGTCGGGGAAGTGTCAACGGTTGAGTTGGAAAGGTGCAAGCTGTTATAGGAGAATTGGTTGGGTTTTAGAGACTGTGGGCGCATTGGCCGAGGTTTGTGAAATGGCTGGCATTAGCCTTTCTACTGGCAGATGCGACGAATAGGACCTATAAGACCTATGCTGTTATAGGCAGATTGGAGAGCGGCACGCGCGGGTTGGTTTGCATGAAATAATTGGCCGACCAATCGTTGGTGAAGAGCACCACCGGTTTTTGGTCGCTGTCGAAGGCGATTTTTGCGCCGGTGGGAAGTTGCATCGCGTCGAGTTCGTCCTCTTTCATGTCCGGCGGAAGCCAGCGAACGACGGTCCACGGAGCAGCTTCGAGACGCGACGCCGCGCCGTATTCACTTTCGAGACGGTATTGCGCGACTTCAAATTGCAGCGGGCCGACTGCCGCGAGCAAAGGAATTTTGGTGCCGGAATCGCGCAGGTGCAAAATCTGGATGACGCCTTCCTGCAGCAATTGGTCGAGGCCGGTGCGAAATTGCTTGAACTTGGCCGTGTTCGGATTGTGCAGAAAGGAAAAACTTTCCGGCGTGAAACGCGGGATTTCGTGATAGACGATGTTCGCATCTTCCGTGAGCGTATCGCCGATGCCGAAATCCGAATGGCCGACCAGGCCGATGATGTCGCCGGGAAAAGCTTCGTCAACGGTTTCGCGTTCATTGGCAAAAAGTTTGTGCGAACTCGACAAGCGAACTTTTTTTCCCGTGCGCGAATGAAGGACGGTCATGTCGCGCTCGAATCGCCCGGAACAAACGCGCAAAAACGCAATGCGATCGCGATGTTTCGGGTCCATGTTCGCCTGGATCTTGAACACGAAACCGGAGAACGGCGCCTTGTCGGGTTCCACGATGCCGGTTGAAATGGTGCGCGGTTTGGGCGCTGGCGAATGTTTGAGAAAACCGTCGAGCATCAGTTTGACGCCGAAGTTATTGGCCGCGCTGCCGAAAAAGACGGGAGTCGTTTTGCCCGCGAGCACGGCGTTGGCATCGAACGCTTCGCCCGCGTGTTCGAGCATGCTCAATTCTTCTGTGGTCTTGTGAAACGTTTGTTCGTCGAGACGCTCGCGAATGGCCGGATCGGCAAGATTGTGAATAGAAACTGGCGCGCGAAATGCCCCGCCAACGGTGCGCTCGAAAAGATGGACCTGGCGTTCGTGCCGGTCATAGACACCCTTGAAATCCGCGCCGTTGCCAAGCGGCCAATTGACCGGAAATGCGCCGATGCCGAGCACGCGTTCCAATTCATCGAGCAACGCGAGCGGTTCGAGCGTGGGCCGGTCGCATTTGTTCATGAAGGTGAAGATGGGCACGCCGCGTTGACGGCAAACTTCGAAAAGTTTTCGCGTCTGCGATTCGATGCCTTTGCCGGCGTCGATGACCATCACCACGGAATCCACGGCGGTGAGCACGCGGTAAGTGTCCTCGGAAAAATCCTTGTGGCCGGGCGTGTCGAGGAGATTGATGCGATAGCCGTCGTAATCGAATTGCAGCACGGTCGAGCTGATGGAAATGCCGCGCTTGCGTTCGAGTTCCATCCAATCGGAAGTGGAGGCGCGCTGGTTTTTGCGGGCCGTGACCGATCCGGCAAGCTGCACCGCGCCGCCGTAAAGCAGAAGCTTTTCGGTGAGCGTGGTCTTCCCGGCGTCCGGATGCGAAATGATCGCGAACGTGCGGCGTTTTGCTATTTCGCTTTTGATGTCCACAAAGGCGGAAAATCTAGCATGAGATGGACTGCGGACAAGGGGGAATCGGCGTTTCCGAAGCAAAAAATGTGATATACAGTGCGCTGTTGATATGAATGTGGGGAATGTCATACGCACGTGTTGGATTTTGTTGGCTCTTTATTGGTTCCTCAGCGCGTTATCGAGCAAACCGGTTGCTGAAAAGCCCAATCGAAGTTCGATTTGGACGTACCGGTTGGCCATGATGATCGGCGCGGTGATGCTTTTCACGCAGTGGCAGCCGAGACTGTTAAAGATAACGATTTTCCCCAGGTCAGAAGGTTTAGCCTGGGTGGGCGCGGCATTTTGTTTGTTTGGGTTGCTGGGCGCAATCTGGTCGCGCAGAACGCTCGCCGGCAATTGGAGCAGCGACGTGCTCTTGAGGCAGGGACATGAACTGATTGAACGCGGCCCTTATCGCTTTGTGCGCCATCCAATCTATACGAGCATTTTGCTGATGTTCCTTGGCACCGCAATCGCGGAAGACCAGGTCGGTGCATACGTTGGCGTGTTGTTTTTTGTTGCGGGTCTTTGGATAAAATTGCGACAGGAAGAAATTCTTATGGGAAGGCATTTCCCGGAGGAATATCCTGCCTACAAAAAACGAGTAAAGGCCTTGATCCCATTTGTCATTTGATTTGTGGGCTGAATTTGAAATGTGTTGCGTTGTCCCCCGACCTCAAACCAAAATGGCTGATGCCTAACGGTCCATTTGATTTAAAAGCCCGCGCGCGGCAGGCGATGTGTGACGCGGGATTTCATCCTGATTTTCCAGCCGATGTTCTGCGCGAAGCACAAAATCTCAAATCAAAACCGCCCACGCTTTCAACTGCCGGCGTGCGCGACATGCGCGAGCTGCTCTGGTCGTCGATAGACAACGACTCCTCGCGCGATCTTGACCAGGTCGAATATGTCGAAAAGCTCGGCGACGGCACGACACGCCTGCTGGTGGGGATCGCAGACGTCGATGCCCTGGCGCCAAAAAATTCGGCAACGGACAAACGCGCGTCAACGGAAACAACCTCGGTTTATACCGGCGTCACGACTTTCCCGATGCTGCCGAATGAATTTTCCACGGATGCGACTTCGCTGCTGAACGAACAGGACCGCATCGCGGTAGTCATTGAATTGCATGTGCGCGATTCGGGAGACGTCGCCTGTCATGATGTTTATCCCGCGCTCCTGCGCAATCACGCGAAGCTGGCATATAAT
>DASRBR010000124.1:0-3764 GCA_035653495.1 Verrucomicrobiia bacterium | reverse complement strand
AACTGGTCCTGGCTGGCCGCAAAAATATCGTCCAACGTGGGAAACGCCTTGCCCAACGCCTTCGCCACGCCAGCGCCGACGTGAAAAATGCCCAGCCCATAAATCAACCGCCAAAGATCGCGTTTCTTGCTCGCCTCGACGCCATCCAAAAAATTCTGCGCCGATTTCTCGCCCATTCGCTCAAGATTGGCGACTTCATCCAGCGTGAGCCGGTATAAATCCGCGACGTCGCGGACCAACCCCTTGCCGACGAGTTGCGCGACGAGCACTTCGCCGCCGCCTTCGATGTCCATCGCGCCGCGCGCGCACCAGTGTTCGATGCGGCCTCGCACCTGCGCCGGGCAATCTGGATTCACACAACGCCAGACCGCGCCCTCTCCGCCTTCACCGCTCTCACCTCGCGCGACCTTCGAACCGCATTCGGGACAAATTTTGGGAAATTCAAAAACCGTTTCGCGCCCGGTGCGTTTCGTCAAAACGACGCCCACCACCGCCGGGATGACTTCGCCGGCTTTTTCAATCGTGACTGTGTCGCCCACGCGGATGTCCTTGCGGCGAAGTTCGTCCTCGTTGTGCAACGTCGCGCGGCTGATGGTGCTGCCTGCGAGAAAGACCGGTTCCAATTCCGCCACGGGCGTGAGTGCGCCGGTGCGCCCGACCGAAATGGTGATGGCCCGGAGCTTTGTTTCCGCCTGTTCCGCCGCGTATTTGTAAGCGATGGCCCAGCGCGGCGCCTTGGAAGTGAAGCCGACCTTCTCGCGCAGCGCGAACGTGTTGAGTTTGATCACCGCGCCATCGGTTTCATAGACGAACTTTCGGCGCAACGCGTCCAACTCGTTGATTGCCGCGATCAATTCCTCCACCGAGCGGCATTTCCAGGTCTTTTCAGGCGTCTTGAAACCGACCGATTTCAACCACGTAAGCATTTCATCGTGTTGCGTCAAATCCTCTGAAGACTCGAATTGGCCGAGGCCGTAAACGATGATGTCCAGCGGCCGTTTGGCCACAATTTTCGGATCAAGCTGCTTGAGCGAACCGGCGGCGGAATTGCGCGCGTTGGCGAACGTTTCCTCGCCAGCCGCCGCGCGTTCGGCGTTCAACTTCGCGAAACCGGCCTTGGTCATATAGACTTCGCCGCGCACTTCCATGAGCCGCGGAATTTTTTTGCCGGAAGCGCGCAATTGATGCGGCAAACTGCGGATGGTCTTGAGATTCGCGCTGACATCATCGCCCGTGGTGCCGTCGCCGCGCGTCGCGCCGCTGGTGAACCGGCCGTTTTCATAGCGCAGATTGATGGCCACGCCGTCAACCTTCGGTTCGAGAATCCATTCGAGCGTCTGGCCCGGCAAAAGGCGTTGGACGCGCGCGGCGAAATCGCGCAATTCCTCCTGCGAATACGTGTTGTCCAGGCTCATCATCGGCACGAGATGCTGGACGGGCTTGAACTCGGTCAACGGCTCGCCGCTGACGCGCTGGCTGGGCGAATCGGGCGTGACGAGGTCGGGAAATTCCTTTTCGAGGTCGAGCAGTTCGCGGTAAAGCCGGTCGTACGCCTGGTCGGTGATGGTGGGCCGCGCCTCGACATGATAAGCGTGGTCATGCCCGCGGATTTCCTCCGCGAGTTGCGCGTGACGGGCTTCGGCCTGGGCGTGAGTCATCTTTAAAAATAAAATGCACGAACGCGGAACCGAACGCCAGTTGGAAGTAAGACAGGTGAGAAATACCCAATTACCCAAAGACCCAAGTACCCAATGAAATCCCAAGCACCAATTTTCGCGCGAAGCTGCGAAGAGCCGCCCCGGCAAGAATTGGCATGGGCCACGCCGCTTGGGCGCGCTGAGTTATTTCCCCGGCTGATTGGTTTTCTCCACGGGATGTTTGGAAACCCAGTCATCCATGGCTTTCTTTTTGAAAGCCGCAGTTTCATCCGGCGTTGCGGGCACCGGCCAGACGATGTCCCGGCCAGCCGTCCAGTAGATATGGCTGGTGCTTGCAGTTTTTGGAGGCATTGGATCGCCTCCATCATCCACTCCGTCTTCGCCGATGGAATAAAGCAGAAAAGTTCCGTCGGGATTGGGATGATAACGCAGCGGTTTGCGGTCCATCGGGTCAAGCGGGATGGCGCGCAAAAAATCCGGGACCAATTCATCGAGCCTGGCGGGATAATGTTGATGCGCGATTTGGTAGCGCTTCAATGCGATGGCCGTCAGGATCAATTCTCGCGCGGTGTCGGTGATGGCAAACTTGCGCAGACAACCATAAATCCCGCCCGGTCCCATCACGAATTTTGTGTTCACGTTCGTAAAAGAATTAAAAATCGCGTCGTATTCGGAACTCGCTTTTTTCACACGCCCGGCAAAAGGCGCATTGGATTGCATGTCGCGGAGGGCATCCATGCCCGCTTGCAAGGTCTGCGAAATGCAAAGCTCCTCGTCGTAGGACCAACGCTTTTTCCACATCTTGTAACGAAATTCCTCCACCCACTCCTCCACTTTAGCGGGCAACGACGTCGGGGACGCGGTCCGCGGACCCGGAGACAAGACTGCCCTTGCATCCATTTCTCCGCGACGGGCTTTTTCGAAGGCGATCGCGTTCATCACCCGTTCCATTTCGAAAATGGCTGGCATGTTGGTGATAACGCCGGCGGATTCCCAGGCGCGTTGCAATTCCGCAAGCTGCCGATCGTTCAGGCCGGGATATTGCAAAATCTCCCAGGTGTTTTGGAAGGCCATGTTGATGATCGCCACGCGCACCAACTGGCTGATGATGATCGGCTCGCGCTCGGAAAAATGGGTGAAGACGATGCAAGCCTTCAGGTCTTCCAGCGACTCATCGACCTTGCCGTCGTGGAGTTCAAGGCGGGAGGCATACAAGAGTCCGATGGCTGCCCCTTTAAGCTGCCCAAGATGCGGCAAAGGGAGTGACCAGCCCTGCGCATAATCCAGTTTCAACCCGCCGAGCGGTTGCTTGAGCGCGGCGCGCAGGTTTTCAAGCGCATTGGAATGAAATAAAACCTCCTTTCGAACGTTGGGCCAGTCATTGCTGAAGTCTGCGGATGGCCAAACCTCCTGGTTCCAAGTGATGGCCGCGCGCCCTGGCGCAATCATGACCATTGCCGGTGCGGCAAATCGATATCCTCCCACAAGCCGGGAGACTGCATCCATCAAATCACGACCGGCATCCAATTCCTCAGCCGTGAATTGCGGCGCGAGTTGTTCCACGGACATTTTTTCCCCGCGCGCGGCGAGTTGCTTTCGGTAATCCTCCAGCGCAGTCTTTCCGACGTGCGGCTTCGTCACTACCCAGACCGCCAAGGCCAGCAGCAGCAAGGCAAGGACAAGCAAAATTTTACGGCCCAGTTTCAACTACATAAGTAGTCAACACCTTGGTCCGCGCCTTCGCAACAAATTTTTGATAGGGGGCAAACTCCCGAATGGTTGATGGTTGATGGTTGAGAGTTGATGGAAAATTTCGCCTAATTTATTTGGCCGTTTGGTAAGACCTTCCCGCGAAACATTCTCGCTTTAGCTGTCCATCTGCGCTTGGATTGTAAAGTCACAGCATTACTGATAAATAGTGCTTGCCTTGCAAAAAGGACGTGTTATTCTCGATGCAGGGTCGGCCTCTTTTGAGGCTGCGGCCCGCCTGCGCGAAAGCTACGGCGGGCAAGGCGGACAAGCGAATGTTTATCATTCGCGACGCTCTTTGACATTTAAATCGGATGCGCGGTTCTGGCAACTGGATGCAGGATCCTTGATGCTGGA
>DASRBR010000123.1:0-4860 GCA_035653495.1 Verrucomicrobiia bacterium | reverse complement strand
TAAGTATCGGCAACTCCCCATGGTTCGCGCATGTACGCGGTGCCGATGAGCACGCCGCCATCGAGGAAAACCTTGAACGGCCCGATGCGCACCCAATCATCGCCCACTCCGGTCGGGCCGTATTCGCCTTTGCCCTCCGGTCCATGGGTGAGGATGTCGAGTTGATGGATGGCCGCATCCAATTTTTTGGGTACCGGCTCCATCAAACGCGTGCAATTGATGCGCACGGTGAGTTCGCCTGTTTTTTCCAGGTCGCGAAACAAATCGATCGCCTCGAAATCCGTTCGGCGCTCGTCAATGCTCGTGATGCCCTGTTGGTTGTAGAGATGATAGAGATGCTTGACGGCTTCGCGCTGCTCCTGCGCGTTGGGCTGGCGGAACGGCGAATAGATTTTCACCAGTTGCGCCGCGTTGCGCAAAAGGCCGGTTGGCTTGCCGGTGCGCGGGTCCTTGACGATTTCACCGGGCAACGGGTCGGGTGTGTTCGCGGTGATGCCGGAGATTTCCATCGCCTTCGAGTTCACCAAGGAAACCGGGCCGCAATTCCAATAGACCGGATTGTTCGGCGCGGCGGCGTCCAATTCCGCCAGTGTGGGCAGGCGGCCTTCTTTCATGCGCGTCGGATAAACGCGTTGCAATGTGATCCAGGTTCCCGGCGAACGACTCCTGGCCTCCTTGCGGATGTACTGGAATGCCTCGACCAAAGATTTTATGACGGGCAATGGGCCGTTGAACTCGCTGACTGACGCGCGATACGAATGGACATGGCTGTCAATCAATCCGGGCAGAACCGTCCTCCCATGTCCATCGATGAGGCGCGTGTTCGTCCCGATGAAAGGCTTGATCGCGCGATCGGAACCAACGGCGAGGATGCGGCCGTCCCGCACGGCAATCGCTGCCGCGCGCGAAAAATGCGAATCCACGGTGAGCACTTGCGCGTTGCGGATGACGATGTCCGCCGCCGGATGACTTTCTGCTGCAACCCGTTTTTCGCCCGCGAACGCGATTGCCAATAGAAGAAGAAAAAGAATTCTTGCTGTGGGTTTGCGAAACTTCATCCTAATTTTTGCTTACTTGAAACTCCAGCGTCACCTTTCCGCGCAATGTTGAAATGTCCGCTGTGCCTTGCGCATCCAGTTTTAATTCGGTGTCGCCTGCTCTCGCGGAATTCACGCGCCAGCCGTCCGGCACTCGGATGCGAATGAGCGCTTGTTTGGGTTGGTTGCGTTGCGGCAAATCAATCTCGGCGATGACCTTGCCTTCGCTCAATTTGGATTTGGCGTTGATGGAAACTGGACCAAAAGCCGTCGGAGCACGCTCGACCTTGATGATTTTGCCATCTTCGAGCCAGCGTTTGGGAGTCGCGAAGAGCAAGCGAAGAGTTTCGGGAACACCGTCTTCGTTCAGGTCCCAATCCTGGACAAGCAGGTGGCGCAGCATCAGCAGGAAATACGCGTTGCCAGCGCTGTTGGGCGGACAATAAAATTGCCGGCCCCATTCGTCCACGGGTTCAATGGAGCAGCCTTCACCGCAGACGAAAGTGTCCTGGGTAAATCCCGCCGCAAGCATTCCGTAAAAGCTGACCAATGCGCGGTCCGGTTCATCACGGCGCAACAAAGTGCGCGCGTAATACCAGCCGTAAAGCGGGTTCAGGTTGTTGGTATGCACCCAAAATGCGGGCCATGGACACGCACGATTCAGGCCCATGAAAAGCCCGCCGTGCTCTTGAAAATAACGGCACATGCCGGTTTCCTGTTCCGAGTTTGGGCCGAAAAATTCCGTGCCAAGAATATTGTTCGCCATCAGGTTCCAATAATTTCCGGCGCGGTTCTCAGTGATGATTGCGTAAGGCTGTTCTTCGCCAAGCAAGGCGTTCGGCACGAACAGCGCATCACCATCCTTGCGGGCGCTCTTATCCACTGCGGCCATGATGGCGTCGTGAAATTCTCCGGAAACTTTGCGCAACCGCGCGGCTTCGGACCGATCGCCGAGCTCATCGAGCAATGCGGCGGTATCATGCATGGCGCGCCAGCCTTCGGTGTTTGAAGTCATGGAAAAAACCATCGTGGGAATGTCACCGCAATATTGTTCGCGCGGGAAAAGGCCGTTGGACGAGGAACGATGATTGGCAAGGCGGTCCACTTCCTTTTGCCAGCGCGGGCGAAGTTTGTTCACGTAATCGGCATCGCGCGTCTGCCAGTAATAACGGCAGATGTCATCGAGTTTGTGGCCGGCCTGGTGAAATTCCAGCCCTTTGCGCGTGAAATCGAGCAACGGGACGAGCAAATGCCGCATCTCGTCCTCGTAACCGTATTGCATCATGGCCAGCGCGGCCTGGCTTCCTTCCTGGTTGTAAATCCGGTCATATTGATTGAGCGCGCTGTAATGGATGCTGTCGACGTTGATGAGCCCGAAGTTCGCCACAATCAACGACCGCCACGCATCGTTGACGTACGGTTCGGGCGTCTGGATGTTCATGCAGTCGGCAAGGATTTTTTGCCATTCGGCGGCACATTGCGAATGTTGCTCATCGTAGCCGCCTGATTCAAAAGGCGAAGGGGTCGAAGCGGGTGATGGAACGCCACTGACTGCGACAACCGCTTGCGAGCCGTCCTTCAAAATCGCGTCCAGAAGATGCTGTGCAGGCATCCATTTCCAGCTTGAATCATACCAGGCGAGGACTTCGCCCTTCGCATTCAATACGCGGCCGTTTTCAGCCTTAAGTGGTTCATCGGTTTCGAATTTCACCGCGACACGACCCGGCAACTCGTTCGTGTCGCCGTTGCCATTGGGAGTGTAGCTGAAGCGGCTGAACGAGACTGCATTGCTGGCGAGCGATGGTTGGACACTTGCAAAGGTTTCCTGGGAATATTTTCCTGCGCCATGGTGATAGGTGAATTGAACGATGGGCAGCCAGCCTTCGGCGAACTTGGGCCCGTCGAGCCGCTGCAGATACTGGCCAAAAGCGAGTTGGTCGTTGCCAACACGGAAAAGCACGGGCGTCGCGGAATCGTTCCACACTTTGGTGTTGGCGCGGGCATTGATGGCGCTGCCGTTGGCGATGAGGCGACTTTTGTGTTTTGCTGTCGGCGCGCTTAAGATGATTGGGTAGTGTTGGAAGTCGGTGTTGACGTAATGGAGCGGACGGATGAGCGCGCGAAAAAATTCGTAGCTGGGCCCATTCGGTTGGGTAAGCGCGGCGTCCGCGTAAATGTCGCTTTTGGAAAGAACGGCTTCGTCGAGCGCGGGCAGATTGGAAGCGGCGCTTGCGACTGAGGCGCTCGCAAAAAGCAAAAGATGGAAAGAAGAGATTACTTTGCGCATGCTCAATCCAGTAAGTCCGCGAATGACTTACTCATTCTCACGCAGCCACGAGCGGAGTAAAGAAAATAGATTAAGCTTTCATTTTCAGCAGGGGCGGGAATAAAAGAGCCATGCAGTTGCACGGGAAAAACATCATCGGTGACCACGTTTCAGGCCGGGGAGCAGTCACGTTCCAGGCGGTGGAAGCCGGTACGGGTGAGAAGCTCGGTCCGCAATTTTTCGAGGTGACCGCCGATGAAGTAGATGAGGCGTTGCAACTTGCTGCGAATGCCTTCGACGATTACCGCACCATGCCGCCGGAAAAGATCGCCGCGTTTCTCGCCGGCATTGGCGAGGAAATCATGGCCGCGGGCGACGAATTGCTTCACCGCGCCAATTCTGAAACAGCGCTGCCGGAACCGCGCCTGATTGGCGAACGCGCGCGCACGGTCAATCAGTGCAAGATGTTTGCCGAACTGGTGCGCGAAGGTTCATGGGTCGAGGCGCGCATTGACCGCGCGATTCCCGACCGTCAGCCGTCACCCAAGCCGCTGCTGCAGCGGATGCTGATTCCCATCGGGCCGGTGATTGTTTTCGGGGCGAGCAATTTTCCGCTCGCCTATTCGGTTGCAGGCGGCGACACCGCTTCGGCATTGGCGGCCGGAAATCCTGTTGTCATCAAGGCGCATCCAGCCCATGCCGGAACTTCTGAAATCGTTGGCCGCGCCATTCAGGTTGCTGCCGCTGCGACAGGAATGCCGCCGGGAGTCTTTTCGATGTTGCACGGGCAAAGCACGGAGTCGGGGTTGCGCATGGTGCGTCATCCCGCGGCAAAAGCAGTTGGGTTCACCGGTTCGCTTCAGGGCGGACGGGCGTTGTTCGACGCCGCCGCTGCGCGACCGGAACCGATTCCCGTTTTTGCCGAGATGGGCAGCACGAATCCCATTTTCATCCTGCCCGACGCCGTCGAACAACATCTCGACTCGCTCGCCAAGGGCCTTGTGCAATCGGTCACGCAAGGCATGGGCCAGTTCTGCACCAAACCGGGTTTGGTTTTCGGCATTCGCGGCAACGGCTGGAAAGCGCTGGAAGAATTGGGCGGAAAACTGGCTTCGGAAGCCACGCCGGGAACCATGCTGCACGCGGGTATTTTCAATCGCTTTCAACAAAGCTCGGCGCGCGCGGGCGATGTGGCAAACGTTCGTGTGCTTGGCAAATCCAGCACCAAGGCAGGAAGCAGCCAGGCAGCGCCGATCTTTCTTGCGACAGAGGCCGCGACATTCCAACAGAATCGCTTGCTCGAAGAAGAGATGTTCGGGCCGGCGACCT
Source organism: Verrucomicrobiia bacterium (assembly GCA_035653495.1). Classification (GTDB taxonomy): domain Bacteria; phylum Verrucomicrobiota; class Verrucomicrobiia; order Limisphaerales; family Pedosphaeraceae; genus DATAUW01. The sequence goes on along the minus strand of DASRBR010000123.1, from coordinate 228 downwards.
TGATGGTCAATTGCGGCTCGACCGAGGAATTGGAGGAAATCGCCCGCAATCTCCCGGGCCAGTTGACGGCAACGATCCGCGGCACGGATGAAGATTTGATGCGCCACCAAAACCTCGTGCGCATCCTGGAGCAAAAAGCCGGACGTCTCATCTTCAACGGCTTTCCGACTGGCGTGGAAGTTTGCCCTTCGATGAACCACGGCGGGCCTTATCCGGCAACGACCGCGG
>DASRBR010000122.1:0-3101 GCA_035653495.1 Verrucomicrobiia bacterium | reverse complement strand
CCGCGATTTCCACACTTGCGGCGAACGCAGGCGCGTGAAACGTTCCGTCAATTCCACAGACTCGTAATCGTCCAGTTCCTTTTTCATTTCGGTCGCGGTCTGGTAACGGCGCTTGGGGTCGCGTTCCATCGCGTGCAAAATGATTTCTTCCAGAACCGCGGTGAGTTTCGGGTTCAATTTGCGCGGGGCGACCGGATCACCCGTAACGCGCGCATTCATGATGACGTAAGGACTGTCGCCACCAAACGGAGTTTCGCCCGTTGCCATCTCGTAAAGGATTGCGCCAACGCTGTAAATATCAGTGCGGGCGTCACCGCGGCTGCCCCGGACCTGCTCCGGCGCCATGTAATCGGGCGTGCCCATGGCGGGAGTGAAACCAACAAACGTGAGTCGCCGCGATTGTTCCGAGCGCGCGATGCCGAAATCCATGATACGAATGGAGCCATCGTTGCAAAGCATGATGTTTTGCGGCTTCAAATCGCGATGCACCACGCCGTTTTGATGCATGTAAATCAAGGCTTCGCAAATGCGGCTGGCGATCTTCACCGCGTCCGGCTCGGGCAGCGGATGAACGTTCTTCAACAACTCGCTCAATGTCTGCCCTTCGAGATATTCCATCACGATGTACGGACGGCTCTTTTTCTCGACGGGAAAAACTTTGAGCACGAACGGATGATTCAATTTGATGCCGATTTCTTCCTCGCGTTGAAAACGGTCGAACCCAGCGGGATCGCTTTCAATCTGCAACAGCGGTAATTTGACCGCAACGGCGCGGCCGGTTTGGCGATCATTGGCCTTGAAAAGACAGGCCATGTTGCTCTTGGCGATCACGTCGGTGATTTCGAAACGATCATCGAGCAAGCTGCCCACGCTCAATTCTTTTCCAGCCGGACGCAGCGGACTGCTGGCTGGATTTGCGCCTGCGGGTTGGTCCACTTCCCAAACCTGGACGATCTGGACGGAAATGTTGTCGCTCGCCTGGCGTTTTTCGGCGAGTTGGATGAGCCGTTTGCAGGCTTCGCCGGGATGATATTTGATGACCGCGTCGAGGATTTCATCATCGAGCACCCAGCCGTAAAGGCCGTCCGAGCATTGCAGGATGATGTCGTTTTTCTGCATCACTTCAGTGGCGATGTCGTAATGGCAAATCGGATCGGAACCAATGCTGCGCGTGAGTGTGGAACGATGCGGGCTGAGCATGGCGTTGCGTTCGAGGAGCAGGCCCAATTTGACCTGCAACGAGGTATAAGAATGGTCCGTGGTAAGGCGCTTGATTTTTCCAGCGCGAATCAAGTAACCGCGCGAATCGCCCACATGCGCAATGGTCAATTTGTCGTGCCTGAAGACGGAAACGATCATCGTCGTTGCCATCCGGCCCTTTTCACGCGCCGCTTGAAAAATTTTGGCGCAAGCTTCGTCGTAAATGCGCCGCATGATATCGGCTGGAGACGTTTCGGCGCCGGCTTGCTGAAAAACGGAACTTGCAGTTTCGGCAGCCAAACGGCTTGCGATTTCGCCATTGCCTTCGCCACCGACACCATCGGCCAGGATTGCAACGCTGCCGACTTTCTGGCGCACGTAAAAATCCTCCGGCTCCCAAAACGTGATGTAATCCTCGTTATGGTCGCGGACGGTGCCGGCCGAGGTGAGCTGGTGGCATTTTACTTTCATCGATTCGAAGATTGTAAATGAAGCGTCAGCCAAAAGGAAGAACTCAACCGGCCAAATATTTTCTAAAATATTGTGACCATCTGCATTCTCCATCGTTTATTGGAGAATTTATTAATAATCGTAAAGCCCGCTGTCGTGCGAATAGCCTCCGCCTGCTGCGCCGCCGCCTTCTTCGCCACCCATGAAATCACCCAGGACATCGCCCATGTCTTCTTCGATTTTTTCCGGGTCTTCACCGGCTTCCAGGCGTTTGATGGCCACTTCCATTTCTTTGGGCATCGTGCCTGGCGGCATCAGGTCCTTCATTTTGCGCATCATGTGCGCCATGTGCCTGGGATTATTTTCGTCCATGTGCGCCATGTCGCGCTCCATCTCATCCATGGCGCGCGCCACGCGCGGATCGTCCAGATCGGGCATCGGCCCCGCATCATCAGGGCCGTCTGCGCCGGTTTCGGCTGACGGCTCCTTCGCGCCTCGCGGCATGGCGAAGGTGCTCATCTGCTTGGTCATTTTTTTGTTGCCGCACTTGGGGCAGACCGGCGGGTGATCGGGGTTCACCCGCTTGGAAAGGAAATTAAAAATCACCCGGCATTTCGGGCATGCAAATTCGTAAATCGGCATGGCACATAGTGACATGAATTTGACGAATTTTCATGAAAAATCTTTGCCACGGATCGAACAAGGATGGATGACACGAATTCCACTTATGTCACGATTCGAATAGGCATCCACAATTTCTGTCAATCGGTGTCCGCCATATTTGACTGAGGCTTGGCCTAATTTGAGTTTGTGAATTCGTAAATGTGGACTCCCAATGGTTGAAAGTCATCCGCGAGCGAATCGCCTTCCAAGTGCGCTGCATGTTCTTCATAAAGCACGCGTGGTTTGCGGCCTTGGAAGAGCGCGCTTTGGAAATGCACTTGTTGCGCCGAAGGAGATTTATTGGCCGCGATCAGGTAAATTTTGCCGTCCATTTGCCGCGTTGCGAACTCGATCGGCGCGCCTGCTGGCGAAAGTTGCACCGCACCCGATGCTGCAGGCGACACAACCACTGGAGTGAAGTCGCGCAACTCGCCCGCGAGTTTCTTCACGTAATCCCAATGCGCCTCCTCGGGCTTGTTCAACAGGCCGGCCGGTTTGCCCTGGTAATCTTTTTGGCCGTAGCCGACATAAAAGAAAAGTCCCTTCACGCCATTGATGATGCTCAAGTAAGCCTGCGCGCGATATTCCTCGGGCGTTGGGAATCGGGCGTCTTTGGACGGTTTTTGATACGACTGGACCGCAATCCAGAGCGGTTTCTTTGAAAGCGTGGTTGTCAGCCATGACGGCGGTTCAAGCAATTTTCCTGCGTTCGCGCCTCCTTCCAATCCATTGCCGTCCGGTTCCTTGAGCGGAATGGGATACCACCACCAGATGCCGACGTCCATGTC
>DASRBR010000121.1:0-3444 GCA_035653495.1 Verrucomicrobiia bacterium | reverse complement strand
CCGCAACCGGGGCACCACGTCGGGTGATCGGCTGCGATGTCTTTTTTGGAGAGAGGCTTGCGTTCTTCAGCGCCGTTGGAACCGACGCCGGTGATGTTTCCGCCACGGGCGGGAATTTCAGTCAGGGATGAACTCATAAATAATATTTGATTTTCGAAATTACATTTTGCGCAAACCCGCAGCGACGTTGGTGCGGGCCTTTTCCACGATTTCCTTCACCTTGAAAGTGAGGCCGTCGGTCTTGTTGATGCCGCGAATTTTCGGGTCGCCGTAGCGGGCGCGCAGCAATCCGGCCAGTTGTCCGTAACCATAAAGCCCTTCGTCATTCATCTCGACGACGAGCACATGGTTGAAACCGGCGAAAATGTTCTCCAGACCGTTCGGCAACGGATTTAGGTGCCGCAGATGAATCGAGGAAACGCTGTCGCCTGCCGCGCGGGCACGGTCAACGGATTCCTTGATGGGACCTTCGGTCGACCCCCAGCCGACCAAAAGAACGTTGCCTTCGGACGGACCGTAAATTTTCGGCGTGGGCAATGCCGCACCCAACGCCTGCAATTTTTTGCGGCGCTTGGCGGTCTGTTGCATGTGCATCTTGGGCGAACCGGATGGATGGCCCATTTCGTCGTGCTCAAGGCCGGTTGAAATCGGATATTTTCCGCTCATGATGCGCGTTCCGGGCGCGACGTGTTGGGTGATGCCGTCTTTCGCGGCAAGGTCGTACGGCTTGTGGTCAGGAATGGGGCTGAGGTCCGGCGAAATGTCCTGAACAACTTTTTCGAGGTTCGGCTCGGTGAAAGCCTCGATTCGCGTGGCAATCGCCTGGTCGGTGAGAAACACCACCGGAACGCTATATTTCCGGGCGATGTTCACGGCTTCAATCGCCATGTAGAAACAATCCTCGACGTTCGCCGGCGCAATGACCACGCGCGGAGAATCACCGTGACCGCCGAAGCAGGCGATGTTTAGGTCGGATTGCTCGACATTGGTGGGCATGCCGGTCGAAGGGCCGCCGCGTTGGACGTCAATGATGAGCAATGGCGTTTCCGACATGACAGCCCAGCCGAGCGCTTCGGTCTTAAGCGAAATGCCGGGCCCGCTGGAACCGGTCACCGCAACGCGACCGCCATAGCTCGCGCCGATGGCCATTGCAATGGCGGCGATTTCGTCCTCAGTTTGCACGAATGTGCCGCCGTATTTGGGGAGTTCGCGGCGAAGCAATTCCATGATGTCAGACCATGGCGTAATGGGATAACCGGCGCCAAAACGCACACCCGCCGCCAGAATGCCGTAGCCCAAGGCTTCGTTGCCATTCATGACGACCTGCGAGCCTTCCTTTTTCTGGCTGTCAACGAACTTGTAGGTCTCCAGCAGGTTGCCGAGCGAATGGCTGTAACCGGCGTGGAACGCGGCAAGCGCGTTGTTCAAAACGCTGGGGTCCTTGCCGGTGAAACGTTCGCCGATCAGTTTTTCCAGCTTGGGAACGTTGAGATCGAACATCTTGGCCACCAGGCCGAGCGTGTAAATGTTTTTGCCTTTGTCCTTGGCCGTGCCGCCGATCGCTTCGACGGTGAGGCTCGAAATGGGAATGCCGACGTGATGATATTCCTTGGTCCATTCGGCCTTGGGCTCGACATGGTCGGAATCATATAGGACGATACCGCCCTTTTTGAGAAAGCCGATGTGGTCTTCGTAGGAATGCTGGTAAAACGCCAAAAGCACGTCCGCTTCATCGCCGGAACTGAGCACTTCCCCTGAGCCGATGCGAACTTGGAAGATCGAAGAACCGCCGGAAATGGTTGCCGGAATGGTCATGTAGGTCATGACCTCCTGTTCGCTGCGACCCGCCAACCGCGCCAGGAAACCGCCGATGGCCTGGATGCCGTCCTGTGAATTGCCCGCAATCCGGATGACGGTTTCCGAAATCGTTGAAACTTTGGGGGTTCCGCCAGCGGGCTGGGCGGTCATTGTTGAATCACTCATGAAAGATTCTTTTAATTTTTATACTGTTAGGCAAACCGCCACGTTAGCTAATAATATCAACCAACGCGGCGCGTTGCAGCATCTACGGTATCACCCACCCCCCTCACATGCAACGGTAAACTGGAATTGTATATCACTGATAATAAGAGTTTTATGAAAAATATGAGATTGCTGAAAAAATCGAAAAAGTGGCAAAATTAGAAGGCCTAATTTGGCTTGATTTGAGCATTAAGCGCACATCTGGACATTAAACCCCAAAGCCATAGGGCCTGAAAGCTATTTCGGGCTGATTCCGGTCTTCTTGCAAAAAAACTTCAATCCCTGCATCACCCCATGGCCGTGCGGCAGGTCTGCCACAAAACCACCCTGGCGGGCAACGCTTTCCTTGACGGAGTCGATGGCATTGGACGGTGCAATCAAATAGCGCGCATAATACAAATCAAGCATGGGCAAATCGTTCAGATGATCGCCGGCGGCGAGGGTCTCTTCCGAGTCGATGTTCAGGCGTTTGCAGATTTCAGCCAGTGCCGTGCCCTTGTTGTAATTCTCGTGGCAGAAGCGTGCATAAACGTCATTACGCACCACTTTAAGATTGGGCACTTCCTCGGCGTATTCCTCCATGAACTGGTGGATGGCATCGGCATCGCCATTATTGTTGGCGATGAGGCAAAAGGGCGAATAAGCATCCTCGTAAATGGTCGCCTTGAAGCGCGATTCGACCCAGCTCACCAACCGCGGCAGATCGGCGCGGACCCGCACGAACAATGCATCATGCGAACGTTGGCAGGCTTCGTTCCAGTCGGTCCAGCCGACGTATTGCGATTCGTCGTGGCAATGGATTTCGCGCTCCACCAGGACGAGGTAATCAGGCTTGACGAAGATATGCGCGCGGGCAAGCGCTTCCATCAAGCCCGACATGTCGCGCCCGGTGTTAATGACCCATTTCACGCCGCGGTCCTGCATTTCGCCGATGGTAGCCTGCAAATGCATCGGGATCGGCGGATTTTCGAACTCCGCGAACAACGTCCCGTCAAAATCGGTTGAGATTAATTTGATCACTTAAATTTTCTGTTACCGCCATTTTTATCAGCAACCCAGCAACAACGGGTGTTTGATGCGTTCCCATTCCTGATTTCCTGATGCTCACCCGCAATTTACAATCCCGAGACTGTGCGATAACCTGAGTGGGAAGTTTAGTATGGCTTCGCTCCAAGAGCAATACGACGATGCGATGTTCGATTTCAGCATGGCCGATTTCGATTCGGCCATCGCGAAGTTGAAAAGCGTACTCGCGCAGGATCCGGACCATTTCGATGCGCAGCTTTCGCTCGGCATGGCGTTTTATCGCAAGGGTGATTACCCCGCTGCGATTGCCGAAGGTCACAAGGCCGAAAAGCTCCGTCCCAACGAGCAATTGGTCCACACGAACCTTTCGCTCTTCTACATGAAAAGCGGCGACAA
>DASRBR010000120.1:0-14139 GCA_035653495.1 Verrucomicrobiia bacterium | reverse complement strand
GAATCGCCAAACGTATTTTGCGCAGGGACTGGTCTATCACGACATCGTTCAATTCACCGAACAAGTGCGCCGTTACTTCCGCGTGTTTGGGCGCGAGCGGGTGCATGTGGTCATTTACGACGATTTCGCCGTGGATGTGGCGGGCACGTACCGCCGGGCGCTGGATTTTCTCGGTGTCAATTCAACACGCATTGAGACCGAGTTCGAGCCGGTGAACGCAAATAAATTTGTGAAGTCCTCCGCGTTGCGCGCATTCTTGAGCGATCCCATAGTGCGCTCGACGGTATTGGCCATCCGACCGATGATTCCCCGCTCGGTCTTCGGCGCGATGCAAAAAGTGGATGCCCGGTTGCGGAAAATGAACAGCCGCGATGGCGTGCGGCCTGCCATGTCGCCGGAACTGCGCCATCGGTTGAATCACGAGCTTGCGCCGGAAGTGGCGCACTTGAGCGAACTGCTTGGGCGCGACCTGACCCATTGGAGCCGTGGCGACGGTCTGCCGCCCCAAACGCAGGCGCCGGAAATGCCCGGTGCATCCGCAACGATTGCTTCCGCGACGGATTGCGCCGATGCCGTCCAGAACCTTGCCCTCCCTCCGGGTGAGATGCGACTCAACGCTTATTCATGAATTTCAAGACTGTCGCGTCCAAGGGGCAATCGAGCGGTCCGGGACTTGCCGCAATGTTTCTGGTGCTGGTCGTGCTTATCACGATCATGCTTGGAGGCGCCTTTCTTCCTGGTCGCACGCTTTTTTCGAATGACGGCCCGCTTGCGCGCTTGATTTCCGAATGCCATCGCCTGCCGGATTCCTTTTACGGCGTCTGGGAGGACCTGAACAGCGTCGGTTACCGGGAACAGGGGGCCTTGCCGGACATCACCTGCGGATTGCGATGGGTGTTGCATCCGATCCTCTTTTCAAAATTCTATGCGGCCATCGCGATTTTGATTTTGGGCATGGGCGCGTGGACCTTTTTCCGGCAATTGAAGCTCGCGCCAGCGGCATGCATTCTCGGCGGTTTGGCGGCGGCGTTGAATTCTGACTTTTTCTCAACAGCCTGCTGGGGCGTTGCATCTCATCCGATCACCGTAGGCATGGCATTTTTTGCCATGGCCGCGCTGTTGAACACCTCATCCTGGCGGACGTGGCTTTATGCCCTGCTGGCTGGCGCGGCAGTCGGAATGGGTGTGACAGAAGGCGCGGACGTGGGCGTGATCTTCAGCATTTATGTCGCGATCTTCGCGATGTATCACGCCTGGATTTCGGAAGGGCCGCGCGTCAAAAATATTGCGTTCGGCGCAGGGCGCATCGCAGTGGTGGCCATCTTCGCGGGGTTGATTGCGGCGCAGGCCATCTTCGCTTTGGTGAACACGCAAATCGAGGGCATCGCCGGCACGGCGCAGGACGAGCAAACCAGGGAATCGCACTGGCAATGGGCCACGCGCTGGAGTTTGCCCAAACGCGAGGCGCTTGGGCTGATTATTCCGGGTCTCTTCGGTTATCGCCTGGACATCCAGAACGGCGCTGCTCCCAGTTATTATTGGGGCGCGTTGGGACGCAGTCCGGCGTGGGAAAATTATTTGAACAACGGGCAGGAAGGCAAAAGGCCCGTGGATATTTTGCGCCAGACCGGCAGCGGCATCTATGCGGGAGTCACGGTTGTGCTCGTCGCGGTTTGGGCGGCCATCCAATCGCTTCGCCGCAAGGAATCGCTTTTCAGCCTCACGCAACGAAGATGGATCTGGTTTTGGATGGGGGTCGGCATCATTGCGCTGCTCTTTGGCTTTGGCAAACACGCGCCATTTTATCGGTTGTTGTACAAGCTCCCGTATTTTTCCACGATACGCAATCCGGTCAAGTTCCTGACGATTGTGAGCTTCGCGCTGGTTGTGTTGTTTGCCTATGGCGTGGATGGTTTATGGAGGACTTATCTTGCGCCCGCGACCGGAACTGCGAGACGAACTCCCGCCACGGTCCGTTTCGACAAGCTATGGGTGCGTGGCTGCCTTGTGACGCTCGGCGTCTCGTTGATCGGCTGGCTCATTTACGCCAACTCACACGAGGCGCTGCAACAGTATCTGGAATCGGTGCAATTCTTTCCTGCGCGCGCGCATGAAATCGCCTCTTTTAGCATAGGGCAGGTGGGATGGTTCATTCTGTTCTTTGTCCTTGCGGCCGGGTTGCTGGACCTTTTCCTGAACGGCCATTTTGCCGGCGCGCGCGCGCCATGGGGCGCAGTCATGCTGGGGCTGGTGCTGGTGGGTGACCTTGGCCGCGCCGATCAACCATGGATCGTGAGTTGGGATTACAAAAGCAAATACGCGACCAATCCCATCATCGACATGCTCCGCGACAAGCCCTACGAACACAGGGTTGCCATGATCCCGTTCCATGGAAGGCCCTCCAACGGGCCACCCATGGAAGACGTTTACCGCTATGAATGGGCGCAGCAGGCTTTCCAATATTATAACATCCAATCTTTCGACATCGTCCAATTATCGCGCGTGCCGCAGGACATGGACGCCTTCCGCAAGGCGACCTTGTTTGATGGCTCCCCTGCATCGCGCGCATTGTTGATACGGCGCTGGGAATTGACCAACACGCGTTATCTGCTCGGCAGCGTCGATCTGTTCGAAGCATTAAATACGGAGGTTGATCCCGCGCATCCGAACCGCTTCCGCATCCTTGCCCGTTACAATCTGGTCCCCAAACCGCACGTAGAAAAGAGCACTTCGAGATTGGAAGCATTGACCGCCGAGCTTTCGCCGAACGGACAATACGCCTTGTATGAGTTCACCGGCGCCATGCCGCGCGCAAAGCTTTTTCCGACCTGGCAGGTCAACACCGACATGACCAACAGCCTGCATCAGATGCTCAGCCCAACGTTCGACTGTTCGCGCGATTTGCTCGTCGAGAGCGGATTGCCGGAAAACGCGAAGCAAGGCACGGGCAATGCCGGCACGGTGGATTTTGTGAGTTACGCGCCCAAGGACGTCGTGCTGAACGCCAACGCGACAACTTCATGCATCCTGCTGCTCAATGACCGCGTGGACCCGACGTGGCATGTGACGGTGGACGGCAAGCCCGCGCCGATGCTACGCTGCAATTTTTTCATGCGTGGGGTTTATCTCGAGCCCGGCACACATCGAGTTGAGTTCCGTTTTCGCGCCCCGTCCGAGGCGCTGCATTATAGCGTGGGCGCGATTCTTTTCTCGGTGTTGTTGATTGGAGTGGCGATCGCGACCCGTCCGCGCGAAGAAGCCGCAAAGCAAACTGCCGCAACGCCGCCAGCTCGTGAGAAGGAGCGTGCTGGAAACGGGAAGAACAATGGCAAGGCTCCTGAGCCGCCTTCCAAATCATCTTCGTCTCCCAAGCGGAAGCAACAAACTCCAGCCGGAAAAGGGAAGCGTTAGATAGAGATACGGTAATTTTTAAGCCCCAGTGGGATGTTGTGCGTATTGTGAAGAAAAGCTGGATTCTTCACAAAAGACGCGATGAAAAACCAAAGGGGTTCCTTTTGTCCTTCGAACAGTTCCATTAGGGCAACACGAGTAGGTGCTTTCAACCGGCGCTCATTGTTTTCGAGCCTTTTCGCTGTGCTGGCGCTGGCTTTGTTCTTTTGTTTTCAATCCCGGGCAGATTCGGACCCGGTTGACCCCGGCCTGCAAATTCCCACGATAGGGGACAATTTCCTGCACATCCTCACGCCAACGGTGCTTGAGTTGGAATTGATCAATACCGAGTACGCCAACGCTTCGCAGGTGGACACCTGGAACTGGGTGGACAGCGAAACCAATTTTGTGCCGCCCAACATGAGCAGCGTGCAGGTGCTTGTGAACGGACAAAGCGACAGCGTCACCAACATCGGGTTCAAACGCCGCCCAATTTATGCTCCACTGGCGGATTGGGATTTGCGCATCGGCAGTTGCCTTTATCTTGAACTCAGCAAACCGATTTCTCCCGGCCAGTCTGTGCAGGTGATCAATGACGGGACCGTTTGGCCGACGAATATGCAGTTTGCCGCCACTGCCGACCGGCTCCGTTACAATCCTGGCATTCACGTGAACCAGGAAGGTTACATGCCCGCGTATCCAAAAAAGGCCATCGTCGGATATTACATTGGAAATTTGGGAGAGCTGCCCATCCCCACTAGCGTTTTCACCGTTGTGAACACACAAAACGGGCTGACCGTTTATCAGGGCACGCTCACGCTGCGTTCCGATGTGGGCTACGAGTATTCGCCAACGCCCTATCAACATGTCTATGAAGCTGACTTCAGCAGCGTCACGACGCCGGGCCAATATCGCGTTCTCGTGCCGGGCATGGGCGGCTCGCTCCCATTCCTGATCGACGATGGCATCGCAATGGATTTTGCGCGGACTTACGCGCTGGGAATATTCGAGCAGCGCAGCGGCACGAATGTTTCCATGCCTTTCACGCGCTTTACCCACGCGCCCGACCACATCACGCCGGCTTCTGTTCCCATCAATGCGGACCCTCCCTACGTGTTCACCTGGACGACCATTTCGAATTACGCGGTGCAAACCAATCCGAACAATCCAACCCAAACTGCGCCGCTGCTCACAGACCCTTCGAAGCAACTCTATCCTTTCGTGAACCAGGGAGCGGTGCAGGTCTCCGGCGGGCATTTCGAAGCGGGTGATTACAACCGCGTGACCATCAATTCCGCCGACTTGATCCATTCTTTGATGTTCGGCGTGGATGCATTGCCTGGCGTTGCGTCGCTCGACAATCTGGGCATCCCCGAAAGCGGCGATGGCATCAGCGACATTTTGCAGGAGGTGAAATGGGAAGCGGATTATCTCGCGAAATTGCAGGATGCCGACGGCGGTTTTTATTATTCGGTTTATTCCATTGACCGCGAATACGAAACCGATGTTCTGCCCGAAAATGGTGATCCGCAGGTCGTCTGGCCCAAGAACACCGCGTGCACGGCGGCTTCTGTGGCTGCATTGGCCGAATGCTCGTCCTCACCCCTTTTCAAAAAATATTATCCGCAGGCCGCGAGCAATTATTGGGTGAAGGCGCAGCTTGGCTGGAAATTTTTGACCAATGCCATCGCGCAATACGGCGAAGCCGGCGCGTATCAAAGAATCCAGGGCTTCGGTGATGATTACACCGATCTGGATGAACGTTCCTGGGCAGCGTGCGAAATGTATCTGGCGACGGGCGATCCGCAGTACGAACAGAAATTATTCGAGTGGTTTCCTGACCCGACCAACCCGGACACTTTCTTTTGGGGTTGGTGGCGCATGAATGAATGTTATGGCAATGCCATTCGTGATTACGCGACCGCCGTGACGAGCGGGCGTTTGCAATCCAGCCAAATCGATACGAATTACCTCGCATTATGCATCGAGACCATCACCAACTGCGGCAATGACAATCTACTGTGGTCCCAGGAAAATGCTTACGGCAGCAGTTTTCCCCGGGAAACCAAGGCGGTTCTCAGCGCGGGCTGGTATTTTTCTCCCGAGCAGGCGTTTGACATCGTCGTCGCGCAGCAATTCAGCCCGAATCCGGCATACGTGGATGCCATCATCCGCAATTTGAATTTCGAGGGAGGTTGCAATCCGGTGAACGTCACTTACGTCACTGGCCTGGGCTCGAAACGACAGCGCGAGGTTGTGGACCAATTTTCTGAAAATTTTTTCACCGCTCTGCCCAAGGACGGCGTGCCCATCAGCAACATCCAGCAGGGATTCGATGTCTGGTCCGCCGAATATGCCTGGTCGCTCTCGCCGCTTTGTTTTCCGTCGGACGGCGCGCAAAACCCGTATCCGATGTACGACCGTTGGTGCGACTTCTTCAACGTGACGACCGAAGCGTCAACGACCGACACGGCGCGCAATTTCATCACGGCGGCATGGCTCGCGGCGCAAACATCGTTGGCCGCGCAACATTGGACCTTTACAAATGCGACCGCAATTGTTCCTGCAAATGCGGCAATTCCCGGCCAGCCGGTCACCATCAAATTGCAAGTAGCCGACACCAATTTGAGCAACGCGCGTATCACATGGGAAGCGCTGGACCAGCAGCCCACTTTTGGCGGCCTGAATTATACGTTCACGCCGGACATTCAAAACGGCCCCTGCTGGGTTGAGGCCGAGGTGCAGTGGCCGGATGGACGCCGCGCATTTTCGACGAATCTGTTTTACGTGAGCACTAATGCCCCGCCGGAATTAAACGAGCCGCAAATGATTTCCAGCAGCGGATTCACCTTTCAACTCACGGGCGTGCCGCAGATGACATACGTCATTCAAACCTCGACGAATCTGACGCTCTGGCAACCGCTGGTCACGAACACCTTGCCCGCCAGCGGAATCCTTAATGTGACCGATTCGCAATCCGGCATGTATCGCGCGCGATATTATCGCGCATTGAAGGCGCATTGATCCAACGGGAAATCGTCCGGTTGTGGCGGAGGACCCGCAAAGTTTGACAGTTGCTGGATTGGCAGAACCAGCACCGGATGTAAACGCATCGCGGTCCCCCTCACCCTGTCCCTCTCCCCAAGGAGAGGGGAAACATTCAGCTGCGGTTGTGATTTCCAGCGTTCAATATTATTTCCCGCGATGGAATACGTGACTCCCTCTCCCGATGAGAGAGGGCTGGGGTGAGGGGGAAGGAAGCATTCGAGAACCCGATGTCATGGATGAAAGTTGCGCGAGGGAATATTGCCTGCGGGACTGCGTGGCTTCGAGTCGCGATTATATAAGCCTCCGACTTTGAAGGACATCGCAGACTCTGCACACAGGGTTTGCACAGCGTTGCATTTGGCCGGCAATTTGCGTATGTGATTCCCGTGGCACGCAACGTCATTCTCATGAAATCATTTTTACGCGGGATAATCCTGTTGGTCTTGCCAGTAACCATTGCAATTTCCGGCGCGGCATTTGCCAAAGACACCGGGAACGACACGAACGACCCGTCTGCCGGGCCGCTCGGGGACTTGAGCCAGTTGATAATCAAAGGCGGTACGGGGGATGAGTTGCCTGCTCATTTAGCCGGCTTGTTGTGGCCTGAGGCGGGAAAGAGGCAGCAAAAACTCGCGGTCCAAAAGAGCGTGGTCCCAGGAAAGAAGGAAGGGGAAGGCAGGGTGTTTTTCGTGCGCCCGGATAATCACGAGATCGTCCTGATGAAACATGCCGAGACGGTTTCCGATGATGGTGAATCCAAGACGCGGGAGGAAACGTATTATCGCACCAGCCCTGACGGCAATTTGGCGCTGGTCCTCACCGCGAGACTTCGATTCACCAAGGACCTCGCGGACAATGATATTTTAAAGGACGTGAACTTGCAGACGTATGGGCAAATCACGGCAGATGCTTCCAAGCCGCTTCCAATCACTCCGGAGATCCGGTCCGAATTTGAGACGGAGAAAAAATTTTGGCTGAAGCAGGAAAAGAAGCTCAAGAAATCTGAACGCCGCCGGGAACATTGAGCATGTCATAAGGCTTTAGCCTTGGAAGCATCAAGGCAGAACCTATCCGGTTTCGATCTTTGGTTTTATGCCAAGCCCCCGCGCGCTCAATGTACCGGGTGAAAGGAACCAAATCGGGTCCTCAGGGCAAGGGCCAGAGGCTCAGTGTCTGAGCTCCCGCGTGCAAGTTTTGGACGGCTCCGGCGCGCGCTTTGTCCGTCTTGCAGGGTTGGCCGAACAGGTCGGCATCGTGGGCTGCGTCGGCTGGCGCTGCAGCAATGGCACCAGGACCTGGCATTTCGATCTGCAACTGGTTTTGATGCGTGTCGAGCCGGATACGCAGATTTGCGGGCAAAGTTGTGCTGTTCGAGTCCATCTGCATGACCGCACGCCACCCGGACAGTGACAGGATTGGGAGACGGTTTGTGTCTGACGTTTCCGATTGGAGGTCCTTCGGCAGGTCTGCGCCGTGCAGCCGGTCGCGACAGGTCTTTAAGATTTCATCCTTGGGAATGCGGCCGTTATTGTTGTTGATGATAAATCTTTCGCCCGCTTCGATGGCGTTATAATCGGATTGGTTGTCGTGCGCGCGCGAAGAACGGAGCGGCAGCGAGATGTCGCCATCGCCGTTGCCGTAGAAGAGATTGCCGGTAATGGTTTCGTTGGAGGCTTCGGCCACGCGCTTCGGCCAATAAACTCGTTCGCTGACGATAAGTTGTTCCGCTCCATAGTGCGCATTGTCCATGAAAGTATTATGCGTGATCGTGACTCCCGAAGCATCGTGGGTGTAGATGCCATCCCCGAAATACGGACTGCCAAGGCTGAGGTTGGCGGCTGAGACATTGTGGTCCACCAGCACAGGTCCGAAACCGAGTTCCACGAAGATGCCCGCGCCGCGGTTGCCGATGGTTAGATTGCGGGTGACGCGGGCGTTCTCCCAACCATTGTCCAGCCAGATCCCAAAAGATGAGTTGCTGACAACGAGGTTGCCCTGGATCACACCATTTCGAAAAGCATGCACTTTGATTCCGCCGGCTTCAAAATCTGTCAACGACCGATTGTCCGCGCTGGCTGAGGCGCAGTTGTTGCTGACGATGTTTCCAATGATGCGAACATTGTCGGTGTTCCAGGCAGCGATGCCGCATTGGAAATTGTCGGTGACAAAATTCGATTCGACCAGATGGTTGCCCCCGATCATTATGTGCTTGTCTTCAGCTTCAGTGGCGATCAGCGAATCCGGTTCCCATGTTTCGCTGCCGCAATCAATGCCTTTGCCGGTGGTCTGGCGCACAAGATTGTTACGGATGATCCAATCATGCCCGGACCGCGTGCTTAGCGCGCCCAGTTGCGGCCAATCAGGCCGTGTCGCACATCGCTCGAACACGAAGCCCTCCACCTGGATGTGGCCCAAGCCGCGGCGATGCGGAGCGAAGATGCGGTCGCGCGTCGTCACTTCAATCTCGCCGATTGCAGGAGCGGAGTTGTCGTGGAGATGAACGAACAATTTGCCGCCGTCATCGCTGGAAAGCCAACTGCCTGGCGTCTGTATCAGTTCCTCCCGCGTCTTGACTTGCGAAAGGGTCTGGTCATTGCAAAACACCAGCGCACTGCATCCTTTTCGCTTTTCGCCCTTCTTCTTATCCGAAGGTTCCGGCGGACGAACGAACGGGTCGCCAAAAATAAATGCGGACTGGGGCAGAGCTGCGGAAAAAACTCCTTTCGCTTCTGGCTCCTCCTGCCACGCCCCATGGAAGACATCAGTTCCACGAACGACCGCGGCATGTTCCGGCACGGAGCGATACAGTATCGGCGCATTGGGATTGCCACTCCGGGCAGGAGAAACCCATTCGTGATAAATGCCAGGGCCAACGCTGATGACATCACCTGGCTGGGCAAGCTGCGCGGCGGCATTGATTGTGCGGAGCGGGTGAACTGCGGAGCCGTCGCCCGTGTCGGACGCATTGGGATCGGCCTGACGCACGAACCATTCACGCGCAGGCGCAGTCTCGACGCCCCAGGCCATTATCAGAAAGACCAGCAGCAGGGGCTTCGTCATGAATGGAGGCGTGGGTCTGGCGGAGAGAGGGGGATTCGAACCCCCGGTACTGTTTAGGTACTCACGCTTTCCAGGCGTGCGCCTTAAACCACTCAGCCATCTCTCCACCTCACGAACTTGTCGCATTTATAGTCCATCAGGGCAAGCCGAATTGCAAAACTCCAAGCCTGCATGCATGGATTTTTTTGCAAGTTCCAGCCGTCACGAATTCAATTCTTTGTTATTCCGCCTTGCCTGAATTTGTGCCGCCCGCCATCCTTTGCGCATGATCACGCTAGTTTCTGGCACAAATCGACCGGGAAGCAACACGCGCAAAGTCGCACGGCAGGTCGAGGAAATTTATGCGCAACTCAAGACGCCCTTGCGCGTGCTGGACCTCGCGCAATTGCCGCCGGAAATTTTTTTGCCGTCCTCGTACGTTGAAAAACCGAAGTCCTTCGCGCCGTTCGCGGAGGCCATCCTTTCCGCGTCGGGGCTTATCGTTGTGACCCCGGAATACAACGGTGGTATGCCGGGCGTGTTGAAATATTTCATCGACATGCTCAAGTTCCCGGAGAGTTTCCAGAAGCGGCCGGTTTGCTTCATCGGACTGGCGGCGGGGATGTGGGGCGCGTTGCGGCCGGTCGAGCAATTGCAGCATATCTTCGGCTATCGCAACGCCTACATCTATCCCGAACGCGTGTTTCTGACGCAAATCAATTCGCAGCTTGACGCGAATGGCCGGCTCAATGATCCCGAAATCGTGGGCCGTTTGAAATCGCAGGCGGAAGGATTCATCGAGTTTGTCAAAAGATTCCAACCGGCTGGAAGCTGAGTTGATTCGCGGCTAAATCAAGACCATTTGATTTAAACGACGATAATTTCAATTTATGGTTAATGGTTCAAATCTTGCAGTGTGCAGTTGGTCGCTCAGGCCTGCGGACCCGCAAAATCTCATCCAGCAAATCGAGTCCATCGGCATCAAACGCCTCCAAATCGCTCTCGATCCGTTGTGCAATGAACCCTCCGTTTGGGGCGCGCTGCCGGAATTATGCGCGAAGCATGGAATCACATTTGTTTCTGGAATGTTCGGCACGGTCGGCGAAGATTACTCGACGCTTGAATCCATCAAGCGCACCGGCGGTGTTGTTCCCGATGCGACATGGGACGAAAACTGGCGGCACATCCAATCCGCCGCCGCCATTTCAAAAAAACTGGGCTTGAAACTGGTGACATTGCACGCCGGTTTTTTGCCGCATGAAGCATCTGATCCAATGTTCAAGAAATTGCTGCAGCGCATCGTTCTAATTGCCGACCTGTTTGCCGCGGCCAACATTGAGCTGGGTTTTGAAACCGGCCAGGAAACGGCCGAGACGCTGCGCGACTTTTTGCGGCAGCTTGGAAAGAAGAATGTCGGTGTCAATTTCGATCCTGCGAACATGATTCTTTATGACAAGGGCGATCCGATCGCTGCGTTGCGCGTGCTTGGACCATGGCTCAAGCAATGTCACATCAAGGACGCGACCAAGACCAAGGTCCCCGGCACGTGGGGCGAGGAAGTTGTCGTGGGAACGGGGCAGGTGGATTGGCGCGCGTTTTTCAAGACGGCTGACGAATTAAAATTCAAAGGCGACTTCGTCATCGAACGCGAAGCCGGCGAACAACGCGCAGCGGACATTCGAGCCGCGCGCGATTACATCACCAAACTCAAAATCTGATTTGTTTCGCGCACGATTTTCTTCCATGAAAACCATCAACATTGGCGTCGTCGGCATCGGTTTCATGGGCGTGACGCACATCAAGTCGTACCAGAAGATTCCCGGCGCGCGCGTCGCGGCGATCTGCGCAAGGCATGTGCCTGCGGATGGCGACCTTTCTGGTGTCGTGGGCAACATCGGCGACGGCAAGCCGCTCAAGCTCGACATGACGCAAGTGAAGGCCTATTCGACATTGGACGAGCTGCTCAAGAATCCGGAGATTGACGTGATTGATATTTGCGTGCCGACGCCGCAGCATCCGCAACTGGCGATCGCCGCGTTGCGCGCGGGCAGGCATGTCATCTGCGAAAAACCGCTGGCGCGCACGCCGGCGCTTTGCCGCGAAATCGCCTCCGTGGCGGCAAAATCGAAGGGCTTTTTCATGCCTGCGATGGTGATGCGGTTCTGGCCTGAATGGAGCTGGCTGAAAAAAACGATTGATGAAAAAGCCCTCGGAAAGGTGCTGGCCGCGCGCTTTCGCCGCGTTTGTCCTCCGCCAGGATGGGGCAAGGCGAACTATTTCAAAGGGGACGATTCTGGCGGCGCACTGCTCGACTTGCACATCCACGACACCGATTTCATCCAGTTTTGTTTTGGGCGGCCTCGCAGCGTGTTTTCCATTGGCGGGACGCGGTTCAGCGGCGCGGTTGATCACGTGGTGACTTCTTATCAATTCGACAGCGGCGTTCCTGTGTTTGCCGAGGCGAGTTGGTTCATGGCCGACTCGTATGGATTTAAAATGGAATACACCGTCAATTTTGAGAGAGCGACTGCGGACTTCGACAGCGCGCGCGGAGCGGAGGCGTTGCGCTTGCATGAAGAAGGCCAAAAGACCCGCGCCATCCAATGCGGAACTGAAGACGGTTACATCCTCGAACTGCGTCACATGATTGAATCGGTCCAGAAAGGTGTTCCGCCAACGATTGTGAGCGTCGCCGATGCCGTGAGCGCGGTTGAGATTTGCGATGCCGAAGAACGTTCGGTGAAAACTGGCGCGGTTGTCACCTTGTAAAAACCGCTTTAGGCTGCAGGAGAACTTTTATTCGTCTTCCTTGATGCCCGCGAACCGGACGCTCATCGCGTTGGTATCGTTCACATTCGCGACGAAATGCCAGCTTTGATTCGCGCCCAAATCGACAAAGTAATCGCTGACACTTCCGATCTTCACACCATTTTTGTCCAGCAAATCCACCTCAGCGCGGATCCGATGGTGAACGTTTTGGGAAATGTTTTTGATGTCGCCGACAGCGGTCGAGAACGAATCGCCATGGGCTTTTTCCAGAATGAAATGGCTGGCTTGTAGATCGTTTGTGGATCGGGGCGCCATGGGCACCGCGGTGGCGATGAACATGTGCGCGGGGGGCGGAGGAGGAACGACCGGCTTGGGTTTGAATTTTTCGTAGGCGGTTGCCCCTGCGATCGCCAGGAACACCGCGGACGCGGCAATCCCAATGCGTTTAAACAGAATCCCTCTTTTGCGCCGGGCCTCGCATACGGGACAAAAAAAGTCCAGAAACTTCATCTGGCTCCCGCAAACTTCGCAATTTTTGAATTGCGGCACGGGCGGCCCTTTCATTTCGAGCAGGCCGAGTTTTTCCGGTTCAGGCAACTGGCTTTTCTCGCCGCATTTGGGGCACTGGACGGTTTTTCCCGCCTCGCTGTCGCGGTATTCGATCACGTGGCCACAGTTAGCGCACGCGCATTTGTATTCGACACTGAGTTCCATTCGATAATCTTTGCTCGCGCTCCCTCTGCTCGAACGTGAGCGCGGCAAAAAACAGCATGCTCCGTGCCACATAGCAACGGTCAAAATGCGCATCGCAACACGAAACCTCCGGTCATTTACCAACAGGAGTTCCGCCGGTCGAGGGCCTGCGTGCTGTTTGCGAAAATGACTCGTTTTTTGACAGGGTGGGAATGATAGTTGCGTTGTGAGGAAACGGTTTCGAATTATTTCTGCTGGTTTGTTTTCCATCGCGCTCATCGCATTGATTTGGTGGATTTTCAGTGGGCCGCCGGAGCCTGTGTATAAAGGCCAGCCCCTCAGCGTGTGGTTGAATTTGCTCCTCAGCGACAATGCCGAAGGCGCGGAAGAGATTCGCGCGATGGGCACCAATTCGATTCCATATCTTCTGCGATTGCTACAAGAACGCGAATCAACGCCGAAGAAAATGTTTTACGAACTGGCTGCCAAGCAGAGTTTATTTCATTTCAAGAAGGAGGAAATGGTCTTGCATGATTACGAATTGCACAACATGCAAGCAGTCCAAGCATTCGGGGCGTTGGGACCCATGGCAAGCAATGCCGTACCGCAACTTATCAAGATTTATGCTCGGAATAAAAACGAAAGTGTGTTGGTGAATGTTTCCACATGTTTGGCTCTCATAGGCCCCTCAGCCTCTCCGGCAATTCCCGCTTTGCTTTCGCGTGCAAGTAGCACGAACCAAAACGCCCAAACCGTGCGATTATTCGCGATTACCGCACTTGGAGCAATACATTCCAAGCCCGAGGTCGTCGTCCCCACATTGACCACGATCCTCACAGACCCTGATGTCCAAATGCGAGTCGAAAGCGCCAACGCCTTGGCCAGGTTCGGCGCCAAAGCGCAAACGGCGGTGCCATTACTCATTAAAAACCTTGACCTCCATCCATCGATAAACACGCCATTTTTTACGGCACTCCAACAAATTGATCCTGATGCCGCAGCAAAGTGGCAGCAAACCAACTCTGTCAATTCGGCTTCAACGCCGAAACCGTAGCAATTGTAGCGCAGGCATTCCTGCCTGCTCTGGAGTTTGGCCCTGACTAGTTAGGCCTAAGGCGAGGCTTATTTTTTTGCTTGTTATATCTAGTTATATGACTAGTATTTATCCCTATGGGCTATCCCACCAAAGTTCAACTCATC
>DASRBR010000119.1:0-2058 GCA_035653495.1 Verrucomicrobiia bacterium | reverse complement strand
GAAAACGGACCGGCGTAATCCTGGTTTGGGAGCTTCGCCCCGGCTTGTATTGCCCTCAAATTCCGCCTACGATTGCGGCAATGTCCAAAACTGCAGGCATTGCAAATCAATTCCGGCAATTGCTGATCATCTGCGGCGCGTTGGTCGCGCTTACGCTGGCGGTTTACTGGCCGGACTTGCACCACGACTTCGTCAATTACGACGATGGCGAGTATGTCATCGACAATTCTGCGATTCAAAATGGCCTGAATTGGAGCCTCGTGAAGTGGGCGTTCACGACCGGTCATGCGAGCAACTGGCATCCGCTCACATGGATTTCGCACGCGATTGATTGCCGCTTTTTCGGCCTGAAAGCGGGCGGTCATCATTTGGTCAGCCTTTTGATCCACGCGGCCAACGTTCTCCTGCTTTTTTGGGTGCTGTGGGAAATGACAGGAGCGATGTGGCGCAGCGCGTTTGTGGCGGCGTTGTTCGCATGGCATCCCTTGCATGTGGAATCGGTGGCGTGGGTTTCCGAACGCAAGGATGTGCTGAGCGCGTTTTTCTGGCTGCTGACGATGCTGGCCTATCAACGCTACGCTGTGCGTGGTCCAAAGTTTCGCATCTGGTATTGCGCGACGCTGCTTTTTTTCGTCCTCGGGTTGCTTTCCAAACCGATGGTGGTGACGCTGCCGTTCGTGTTGCTGCTGCTGGATTATTGGCCAATGCGACGGATTTCGGATTGCGGATTGGAGATTGCGGATTCCAGACAGGGAAAAAAAGGCGCGCTCGATCCGTCTTCGATAAGGAAGCTGATCGTGGAAAAAGTGCCGTTCTTCCTGTTCGCGGTGGCTTCATCCGTAGTGACCTTCCTGGTGCAACGAAAGGGCGGGGCGGTATCGAGCAGTTTGACCCTGCCGGCGCGATTGGAGAATGCGCTGATTTCTTATGTGCGTTACATCGGCAAAACGTTCTGGCCGGAAAATCTTTCGGTCCTATATCCGCATCCGGGCTCATGGCCGATGATTTGGGTGATCGCCGCGGGAGTGTTGTTGGTCGTCGTTTCTGCCGGACTGATTGTTACGGCACGAACGCGGCCTTATTTGCCGGTCGGATGGTTTTGGTTTTTAGGAACATTGGTTCCCGTCATCGGGGTGGTGCAAGTTGGAGTACAATCCATGGCGGACCGATACACGTATCTGCCCGCGATCGGATTGTTTCTCATGATTGCGTGGGGCTTGCCGGATTTGCTCGGAAGTTGGCGCGGAAAAAACTGGGCGCTGGGCGCCGGGAGCGTCATGTCACTTGCAGCGTGTCTGTTACTGACGCACAGGCAAGTTCAATACTGGCAAGATGGCGGGACATTGTTTCGGCATGTTGTTTCGGCAACGAAGGACAATTACCTCGCCTATAACAATCTCGGTTTTTATCTGGAAGACCATGGCAAACCAGACGAAGCGATGACAAATTACCTGCAGTCAATCTCCATCAATCCGAATTACGAAGATGCGCAGAACAATATCGGCCATCTGCTCGCGGCAAAGGGGAAATATCAGGAGGCGATTGCGCATTATCAAATCGCGCTGCGCATCAAGCCAAGTTTGGTCGAAGCCCATAATAATCTCGGCAACGCGCTTGGCGCGATCGGAAAACAGGATGAAGCCATCGCCGAATATCAAACTGCATTGCGCATTAATCCGGATGACGAGGACGCGCATAACAACCTCGGCATTGCGCGCGCCATGCAGGGCAAAATGGATGAAGCGATCCAATTGCTGACTGAAGCTGTGCGTTTGAAACCGTCGGACGCCGGCGCGCAGAGCAATCTTGGCAACGCGTTTGCGGCGGAGCACAAATTCGACGACGCGATCCGGCATTATCAAATCGCGCTGCAGCTCAAGCCGAAAGACGCCCAGGCACGCAACAACCTGGGGAATGTGCTTATCGAAGAAGGCCGGTTGGATGAAGCGAAGGAAAATTACCTGACGGCATTGAAGTTGAACCCGCAAAATCCCGAGGCGAATTACAATCTTGGACTTTTGCTGCAACGCCTCGGCAAACCGGACGAAGCGCGCGCCC
>DASRBR010000118.1:0-5380 GCA_035653495.1 Verrucomicrobiia bacterium | reverse complement strand
AGTCGAACGGCTCTTTGCCTGGTTGTTCAACTTCCGCCGATTGGTGGTACGTTACGAATATCATGCCGAAAATTTTCAGGGCTTAGTCCATCTGGCTGCGGCAGTTATACTCTTGAGATATTTATGAGATGGGTTCTAGTGTGTGTCGGATAATGTCGGATTGTGTCGGATAATGCCGCGTGCCAGCGCGGACAGATTGTCCGCTTCCATTCCGGACGATCCATTAGGCTACTAGAGGCCAGCCCCGAACGCGGGATTTGTGCGTTTGGGTGCAGCTTGTTGCACCTGGTTGCAGTTATCAGCGAAAAAAATTGGACGGGAGGCGATGCGGGTTCCGGGTTGAGTATCTTGCCATCCTCGATCTCGTTGGCTCCTCGGGTGCAGGTCACGCCGGCTGTGTCGGATACTATCGGATATGCCGACCTGGACAGGGACGCGGACAAGCTGTCCGCACTCCGCCCGAAGCCGATACACCTTGTGACGCTTATGTAAACCATCCCCTGCCCTGCACCAGCACGTGAAACCTCTGTCCCAAATGTTCCGGATGCGTGAGCGTTTGGAATTGCCGGACGCGTGACGAGGTCCATTCCTTCACTGTTGGATTATCACAGCAGTTCTTCTCGATGATGTGCGTCAGGAATTGTCGTTGCGTGGTGAAGATTTCGGTCTTCAACCCCTCGGCTTCGCCTGCCGATTGAATCGCGGTGAAATTGACATGAGCGGTCAAATCCTGCTCTCCCGGGTTGGCCAGCAGATCGTTACTTTGATGATGCTGATGATACGCGCGCAACGTGCCGTCCTTTCTTTCGGGCGTGAAAAACTGTTCCGCTTTCAACCCGTAATCAATGGTCATCAATTTGCCGGCTTTCAACGCTCTCGCTGCATCACGCCACCAATCCAGCGCCGCCGGGCAAATCTCAGTTATGAAACCGTCGGGCAAAACATCCAACAATTCTGTGGGAAGTGCGGAGTGCGGAGTGCGGAGTGCGGAGCGGGTCGCGTCTCGGGAGAGTCTCACCCACGCAAAATGATCGTTCTGCCACGTCACGCCCCATTCGAACCATTCCTTCTTGGTCGCGTCCCAGCCAAGCCGATGTACCGGCATGGCATCCAAAAGTTCGTTGGAGAAGATGATTCCGTTTACGCCCGATGCCGGAACTTGCTGCCACGATTCATACCATTGCACGGATTCCGCGAATTCCGCGAGGTTTTCTTGCTGTGCCAGCCTGCGCAAGGGCGAAGGCTCCAAAATCCAATATTTCAATGATGCAAACAATTCCTCCCGTTCATGCCGCATCCAACGCAAAATATCCGCCGCCAAACGCCCATCGTGCGCGCCCGCCTCGACAATCTGGCCCTCCGCATTCCGCGCTCCGCGGTCCGCGTTCAGGAGCCATTCGGAGAACTGGTTGGCGAGCAATTCGCCAAACAATTCCCCCACGCTCACGCTGGTGTAAAAGTCGCCCATCTGTCCCGGCGATACATCTTGCCGCTCATAGTATCCAAAAATGGGACAATAAAGCGCTACTTCCATGAAGCGGGCAAAGGAAATCGGCCCTGTCCGGGCGATTTCAGCCTTTATTATGTCCTGCAAATCGTTCATTGCTGATTTCACCCAAAAAGGCGCTCTCTGGGCACGATTACTGCTTAATTTACAACGGATTTTATGGCGAAAATAGATGCCTTCTTCAACTTGATGTTCGAGCAGAAAGCCTCGGACCTTCACGTCTCTTCCGGCAATCCGCCCATGCTCCGCATCAACGGCGAATTGCATCGCGTGGATTATCCCCCGCTGGAAAGCGACGCGCTGAAGATGATGCTTTACGAAATCGCCCCTGAATACAAAATCAAAATCTTCGAAGAAACCGGCGACGTTGATTTCGGCTACGAAATCCCGAACATCTCCCGTTTTCGCGCGAACTTCTTCAACCAGAAAAACGGCATCTCCGCGGTGTTCCGCCAAATTCCCAGCCGCGTCCTTTCGTTCGAGGACTTTGAAAAGTTTGACGCACCCCTTCCGGCTGTCCTCAAGAAGCTTTGCATGTTGCACAAGGGTTTGGTGGTTGTCACAGGCCCGACCGGCTCCGGCAAATCAACGACCCTGGCGGCGATGGTGGATTACGCGAACAAAAACCGCCGCGACCATATCATCACCGTCGAGGACCCGATCGAGTTCGTGCATGAAAGCAAGAACTGCCTGGTGAACCATCGCGAAGTGGGCGTGCATACCAAGTCTTTTGCGGCGGCATTGCGCGGCGCGTTGCGCGAAGACCCGGACATCATCCTGGTCGGCGAATTGCGCGACCTGGAAACCATCGAGCTGGCCATCACCGCGGCAAGCACCGGCCATCTGGTTTTCGGCACGTTGCACACCCAAAGCGCCGGCAAGACCGTGGACCGCATCATCGACGTTTTCCCCGCCGAGCAGCAGAACAAAATTCGCGCAACCTTGTCCGAGGCGCTCAAGGGCGTGGTCGCCCAAAACTTGTTCAAGCGGATCGATAAAAAAGGCCGCGTGGCGGCGCTTGAAATTCTCGTTTTCACGACAGCAATCGCAAACCTGGTTCGCGAAGGCAAGACGCACCAGATTCCCGGCATGATCCAGGTCGGCAAAAAGCACGGCAACCAGCCGCTCGACGACGCCATCATGGAGCACCTGCGCATGAAACGCATTTCGCCGGAGGAAGCGTACGACAAATGCCTGGACAAGAAAAAATTTCGCACCTTTCTGGCCAACCCTCCAGACGAAGACGAGACCTGAGCCAACTAAATTATGCGCCGTCCCGAACTGGACAGTATTTTATCCACGATGCTCGACGCGGCACCGGAGGTTTCCGACCTTCTGTTCACCGTCGAGAAGCCGCTGCAGGTCGAAGCTGCGGGCGAACTTATCCCCGTTGCCAGCGACCCGCCGCTGACCCGGCTCACGCCCTACCAGACCGAAGTGATCGCGCTCAATCTGGTCGGCGAAAACATCTGGCAAATCAAGGACCTGCTCCGCACCGGCTCCTGCGATGCCGCTTACACGGTGCTGGACAAGGCGCGTTTCCGTATCAATATTTTCTCCCAGCGCGGTAATTATTCCATCGTCCTGCGCAAACTGAACAGCAATGTCCCCACGCTGGAAGAGCTCAAGCTGCCGGAAATCATCAACCAGGTTCCGCGCGAAAAAACCGGCCTTGTGCTCGTGACTGGCGCGACCGGCTCCGGCAAATCCACAACTCTTGCCGCCGTCCTGAACGAATTCAACCGCACAAAGGCGATTCACATCATCACCCTGGAAGATCCGATAGAATTCGTCCATCCGCATCTCAAGGCGACGTTTAATCAGCGCGAGTTGGGGACCGATTACGACAGTTTCGCCAGCGGATTGCGCGCTGCGTTGCGCCAGGCGCCGAAAGTGATTCTCGTCGGCGAAATGCGCGACCGCGAAACAGTGAAGATCGCCTTGAGCGCCGCTGAAACGGGCCACCTCGTGCTCAGCACGCTCCACACCGTGGACGCCGGCCAGACCATTAATCGTATTTTGGGCATGTTCGAAACCGAGGAGCAGGAGCAAATCCGGTTGCGCCTTGCGGACACGTTGCGGTGGGTCATCAGCCAGCGGCTCGTTCCAAAGATTGGTGGAGGCCGTTGGGCGTTGCTGGAGATCATGGGTTCAAACCTGCGCACGAAAGAAACCATTGTGCAGGGCGAAAGCGAAGGCAAAACGTTTTACGAGATCATCGAATCCAGCCAGTCCTTCGGCTGGCGCACGTTTGATTTGTCCGCCATCGATGCTTTCGAACAGGGCCTCATCACCGAGGAAACGGCGATCCTCTATTGTTCGAAACGCGGCCCGGTGACACGCGCCATTGACAACATGAAAAAAGCGCGCGGCGAAAACACGACTGAACTCAACAGCCTTCGCATGAAAGCCGTCACCGGCCTGGGTAATAATGGCAAACCCGCGCCACCTCCCATTCCAGCCACCCTCAAATTGAAATGACGTATGGCAGACGAATTTGATTTTATAACAGCCGCGGACAAGCCGGCATTACTGGCTTTTTCGACTCCCGATTGGCTCGAGGTCGCGCGGGCTTCGCTGTTGGAACTTGGATATAAAGTCCACACGGCAGCGACCCACAGCGATTTTCTCATTCGCTTCACTCAAATTCGTTACCAGGTGGTCGTGATCGAGGAGCTTTTCGCAGCGAACACCATCGACGAGAACCTTTCGCTTTTTAATCTCCAAAACATGCCGATGAACCAGCGCCGTCACGCGGCGACTGTCCTGATAGGCCATTCTTTTCAGACTTTCACGCCGATGCAGGCGTTCCAATTCAGCGTAAGTTCGGTGATCAACGCCTCCGAACTTTTCCTGCTCAAGCAACTCATCGAAAAATCTGTCGCAGACCACACGTTTTTCTTCCACAGCTTCCGTGAAGCCCAGGCAAGTCTCTTCCGCCAGGCGACGGCATAAGTTATTCACCGTCTCATTTTGCGGCTTCAGTCCGTGCCCAGGTGTCCGCTGCCAGAATCTGCTCGAGCGTCGGATGAGAAAGAACCTTGTGTTTGTCCATGATGCGGCAAACTGTCTCGGTGATTTGCGGGAAGCTGATACGACGATTGACAAACGCTTCGACGGCAATTTCGTTCGCGGCATTGAGCACGGCGGGAAGTGTGCCGCCAATTTCACCCGCGCGCCTCGCCAGGTTCAATGAAGGAAAGCGCTCCGGATCGGGCTCTTCAAACGTGAGCGTTCCAAGTTTCGCAAAATTCGTTTGGACGCGATCGCTGCGCGCGCGTTCGGGATAAGTAAGCGCGTATTGAATGGGCAGACACATGTCCGGGGTGGAAAGTTGCGCGATGATGGAGCCATCCACAAACTCCACCATCGAGTGGACCACACTTTGTGGATGCACGACTACTTTTACGCGCGCCATCTCGATGTCGAACAACCAACGCGCTTCGATCATTTCAAGCCCCTTGTTGAAAAGCGTGGCGGAATCAATGGTGATTTTGCGGCCCATCACCCATGAAGGATGCTTGAGCGCGCGCTCGACCGTGATTGAAGCAAACTCTTCCTTCGGCGTTTTGCGGAACGGCCCGCCCGAAGCAGTCAGCCAAAGATTGCGGACCGAATCACCGGGCTTGTCATTGAGACATTGAAAAATCGCGGAATGCTCGCTATCCACGGCGAGAACGCGCACGCCATGCTTTCGCGCTTCGCTCATAACAATCTCGCCGGCCATGACAAGGATTTCTTTAGACGCGACGGCAATGTCCTTGCCCGACCGGATTGCCGCCAAAGCCGGCTGCAAACCAGCAGTGCCAACAATCGCAATCAACACAATGTCCGCCGAAGGCATGGTCGCCAGTTTAAGGAGCCCTTCTGCGC
>DASRBR010000117.1:0-2640 GCA_035653495.1 Verrucomicrobiia bacterium | reverse complement strand
TGCCCACCCATCGAACCGTGAAACGGGGCATCGCCAAAAGTGTAGATGCCGCCGTCGGAGCCGACCAGCCAGTAGCCATTGCCCGAGGCGGTGCTGCAGATGCCGACAATCGGGCCGCCGAGTTGATGTCCAGCCATCGAGCCGTGGAAACCAGCCGCACCAAAGCTGAACACGCCGCCATCCGAGCCGACGAGCCAGTAACCGTCGCCTTGCGGGCGCGCGGCAATGCCTACCACCGGCGCAGCCAAATGTTGGCCGCCCATGGAACCGTAGAATGGCGCGTCACCGAAAGAAAACACGCCGCCATCAGACGCCACGATCCAGTAGCCCTGGCCGTCATGACTGCGGGCCATGCCGACTCGATTGGTTGGCGTGCCGCTGCCTTTGGCGGAGACGACGAGCCCGGCGACATTGCCGTTGATGACGTCTTCATCCACGCTTCCTGAAATGCCGCTGACGGAACCGGTGTCGGAATATTGCCAGACCGTCCAGACGCCAGAGCCCCAGACATCGCAACTGCCGCAAGTGCTCCAAGGCGTGCCGGTCTGCGAGCTTTCGCCGTTGTAATCGGCGATCCAGGAAGTCCATTGCGCGACACTGGTGTCGAATTCGCAGGCGTTGCAGGCGCTGGTATAAAGGACTGGCTTCACATAAACGCCAGCGCCGGAACCATCGGCAACGATGTCATCGCACCAGGCGTTCACCCAGGCCGAGTAAGTGCTGGCGCCGTCCACGCCGCTGAAAACTTCCATGTCAAGCATCGGCATGAAGGATTTGCCGTCGGCCTTGATGTAACCGCCGGCGACGCCCCAGAAGTAACCCGCCTCGGCGGCAGGAGTGTTGGCGTTGGGATGCGCGAAGTGATACGCGCCCATTAGCACGCCGGCGCTTTTGCCGTTGTTTTCGTTATAGACGAAGTCCGGGTCGGTGATGGTGGTCCCTTCACTGGCCTTGGCCCATGCGAAAGTGATGCCGGAACCATGGA
Organism: Verrucomicrobiia bacterium; assembly: GCA_035653495.1. Lineage (GTDB taxonomy): Bacteria > Verrucomicrobiota > Verrucomicrobiia > Limisphaerales > Pedosphaeraceae > DATAUW01. Next base: position 1,655 of record DASRBR010000117.1, on the reverse strand, counting down.
CGCTGCTCCAGTTGGGCGCGCCTTGATAGGAGGAAACGTCAATTCCCAATGGGCGTTGCGCCAAGGCGCGTTGGGGAGCGACGACCAACGCGATCGCTGCGGCGGCAATGGCAGGTATTTTGAAGGCGAAGGTTTTGAAGTGTTGGATTGGGTTCATAATCGAGTTACTGGTTCGGGTTGATTGACTTATTCCAAATAGAAACACCCGAATTGCACGGGGCTGAAATTCCGGGCGCCCAAACGCAAGCGGAACAGAGCCGATTCAAAACAGGTGGATCTAGATTGAAGATAACAGCAGTTATTCAAACCGCCATACAACGGATGTTGTATGAAAGCGAGTTAGGGAGAGATTGGCTGTCTGACCGGATTCGAACATGACGCGAAGGTTGGGCCTCAAGAAGCGGCAAATTCGCTTTACTTTGATTACTTTCCAACTTAGTCAAAACTCCATGAAAGCCGGCCTCGTTGCACTCTTCTCCTTGCTGGTTCTTGTCGCGCAAGCGCGACCTGATTCCGCGCCAGCGCCTGCCGCATCCAATCGTCCCAACATCGTCATGTACCTCTCGGACGATCACGGCGTTGATTTCGTGGGTTGCTATGGAAATCCCGTGGTGCGGACGCCCAACATCGATGCGCTTGCACGCGAAGGGATGAAGTTCAATCGCATGTTTGCGCCGTCCCCAACCTGCTCGCCGTCGCGCGCTTCGATGTTCACCGGCCTGTGGCCGCAACGCAACGGCACCATGGGCAACCATACGGATTGCACGCCCGGCATCCGCTCGCTGCCGGATTACCTTCGGGCGCTGGGATATCGCGTCATTGCCGCCAACAAAACGGACGTTCGTCCCCGCTCGGTTTTCGATTGGGAAGTGCTTCAAGCCACGTTGCCAACCGACCACAAATTCCGCCGCTGCCGCGATGAAGGGTTGGACACGGCGAAAGTGGATGCGTTCCTGCGCGCGTATGTTCGCAAGCAGCCGAGACAACCGCTTTGCCTTTTGTTGGGCGATAATGGGCCGCATGTCGTTTGGGAAACGAACAAAATTTACGATCCTGCCGCCTTGCCGATGAATCCGCTGCTCGTGGACACGCCCAAAACACGCCTCGCGCTCGCCAATTATTATCAGGACATCACCACCACCGACAAACGGCTTGGCGAAGTCCTGGCTTCGCTCAAAAGATACGGGTTGGACACAAACACCATCTTCATCTACACCACGGATCAGGGAGCGGAATGGCCGCGCAGCAAATGGACCTTGTATGACGCCGGATTGCGTGTGCCATTCATCGTTCGCTGGCCTGGCGTCCTGCGGCCCGGCTCGCAATGTGATGCGCTGATTTCGCTGGTTGATTTGACGCCCACATTCATTGCCATCGCCGGTGGCACACCGCCCAGCGACATTGATGGCGTGAGCTTTTTGGATGTGATGCTCGGCAAGGCGACAAATTGTCGTGAAGACATTTTTGCCACGCATAGCGGTGACGGCGTGATGAACATGTTTCCCGAACGCGGCGTGCGCGACCTGCGTTACAAATACATCCTGAACCTGCATCCCGAACAGGAATGGACCACGCATTTCACGAAAGTCGAAGGCATTCCCAACAGCCATGCGGAAGTTTGGCGCACGTGGATCGACAAGGCAAAGAGCGACGCT
>DASRBR010000116.1:0-6730 GCA_035653495.1 Verrucomicrobiia bacterium | reverse complement strand
CACGAGAATGCGGTCGGACAACGCAAGAATTTCGTCGAGTTCGGACGAAACGAGCAGCACGCCCGCGCCTTGGTCGCGCGCACGAACGATGCGTTGATGGATGAACTCGATCGCGCCGACATCCACGCCGCGCGTCGGTTGCGCCGCGATCAGCACACCAGGCGCTCGCTGAAATTCCCGCGCCACGATGAGCTTTTGCTGGTTGCCGCCGGAAAGTTTTCCAGCGGGCAGCGTCAAATCGGACGGACGAACGTCGTATTCCTTGAGCGCTTGCGCGGCGGTTTGAGCGATGGCTTTGGAATCAAGAAAGCCGTTGCGGTTGAAGGCGGAGTTGCGTTGGAGACCGAGCAAAAAATTTTCGCTGACCGGCCGCTCCAGCAACAAACCTTCGTGCTGACGGTCTTCGGGAATAACAGCCACGCCCAAGTCACGGATGCGCAACGCATGCCAATCGGTCACATCATTTCCTAAAAAATTCACAGTTCCGGAAGTTCGGCAGCGCGCGTCGCGCGGATGCAAAAGCGCCTGCAACAATTCCGACTGGCCGTTTCCTTCGACGCCGACGATGCCGACGATTTCGCCGCGCCGCACGGAAAAATTTACATCTGAAAGCTTGTGGCGGCTGCCTGGCGCGCCGGCCATTGTCAGACCCGCGGCTTCAATCGCGGTTTCGGCTCGTGGTTTTGCCGGAGGCACGGTGATGGTGAGTGACACCTTGCGTCCGACCATCAGGCTGGCGAGTTCGTCGGGATTCGTGTCGGACGTTTTCATTTCGCCGGTGACTTTCCCGGCGCGAAACACGGTGACTCTATCCGTGAACGCCATCACTTCGCGAAGCTTGTGCGTGATGAGCAGGATGGTTTTACCCTCGGCGCGCAGGCGTTGAAGATTGCCGAACAGCGCGTTGGTTTCCTGCGGCGTCAACACAGCGGTCGGTTCGTCCAGGATCAAAATGTTCGCCTCGCGATAAAGCAGCTTGAGGATTTCGATCCGCTGCTGGATGCCAACCGGAAGCTGCTCGACTGGCGTGTTCCAATGCACCGGCAGGCCGTATTGTTTCGCAAGCGAATCGAGGCGCGCGCGTCCGCGCTTGCGATCAATCATCCCAAAACGACGCGGCTCAGCGCCGAGCAAAATATTGTCGAGGGCGGAATACGGCCCGGCGAGCATGAAATGTTGATGCACCATGCCGATGCCGTGCGCGATGGCGTCGAAAGGCGAATTCCAAACGCATTTTTTTCCGTTGATGAAAACTTCTCCCGAATCCGGCCGGTAAATCCCGTACAGAATTTTCATGGCGGTGGATTTGCCGGCGCCATTTTCGCCGACAATGCCATGGATGGTCCCGGTTTCGACGCGGAGATTGACACCCGCGTTGGCAATCACGCTGCCGAACTGCTTGGTCAGTTCACGCAACTCGACTGCTGCGGGTGCGGGTGCGCCGGCGGCCATTTATTTTTTGTAATAATCGGGAACGACAATCTTGCCTGCGATGATTTCGGCCTTTAATTCGTCGGCGCGTTTGCGAACGGCCCCGGTCAAAATCTTCGCGTTATATTCATCCACGGAATAACCAATGCCATTGTTCGAAAGGCCAAAATGTTTCACACCGCCTTCGAACTTGGCGTCCTTCGCTTCTTCAATCGTCGAGTAAACAGCTTCGTCCACGCGTTTCAACATGCTGGTCAAGATCAGGCCGGGTTTGATCCAATCCTGATTCGAATCCACGCCGATGGCCAATTTTTTTCGCTCCTCGGCGGCATCCATCGCACCGAGTCCCGATGCGCCCGCCGCGATGAAAATGATGTCCACGCCGCTGTCGTACTGGCTCATGGCGAGTTCCTTGCCCTTGGGCGGATTGTTCCATGCTTCGCTCGTGACGCCGACGTAATTGGCGGTGATGGAAATGTCCGGATTGATTTTTTTTGCGCCGGCTTCGTAGCCCATCTCAAAACGGCGGATAAGCGGGATATCCATGCCGCCGACGAAACCGATCTTGCCGGTCTTGCTGGTCATCGCCGCAATCGCGCCAATCAGGTAAGAGCCTTCATGCTCCTCGAAGAGCAGCGAGCGGACGTTCGGCAAATCGACCTGGGAATCCACGATGGCGAAATGCCGTTCGGGAAATTGCGACGCGACTTTTTTCACCGCCTCCTTTTGCGCGAAGCCGATGCCAATGATGAGGTCGAAATCGCGCTCGGCGAACGCGCGCAGGAGCGATTCGTAGGCGTTGTCATCTGCGGCTTCTGTGAACTTGAGAAAGATGCCGAGCTTTTTCTTTGCTTCCATCGCGCCTTGATACGCGGAGGAATTGAACGACTTGTCATCTTTGCCGCCGCGATCGAGCACAAGCCCCACCTTGAATTCCGCGGCAGAAGCCGTTTGCAGGAAAATCAAAAAAAGCGCGGCGCACAAAAGCCGGAGTGGGACGCGCAATTTTTGGGAAGCAAAGGGCCTTTGCATGGCTGCTTTTCTAGGCGGAAATGCGCCCTGCGTCAATGGATGGATAAACGGGAGTTTTCGCTTTGCCAGGCACGTGTCACTCGACAGAAATCCCATCGAGCCTGGAACCGAAGATTCGGCTTGTGCTTAAGCCCTCGCCAACAGGATGGACAATGCGTACGCCCTCGCAGCTCAGACCGCGGCAGTTGTGGATTTCCAGAAAACCGTTGTCGATATCGATGTGCCGGATGGACAGGCCCATATTGGGCGCGTCTTGCATTGTCGAAGCGTCTGCCTGGCCCTCCACAATGAACCCTCCGTTTTTGAGATCGATAGTATCGAGCGTGCAGTCGCGCGCGTGGAGGATGCGAATCCCTTTATTCTCTGCCTTCACTCGACGCAGGCTCACGCCCGCTGCATCGGCAATCAGCACGCTATCGTCCTTGCAATCGCTCGCGCTTAAGTTGGAGAGTTGGATATCGAATCGCCACCACTTGTCTTGAGCGGTCATCGGCTGATTGAAGTTCGAGGCGTAGAAACCGGACGTGCAGCCGATTCCCATTACGTTGGAGATGGTAATACCGCGGCTGGCAAGCCACGACCAACTGTGTTTGTCACCCTCCTTCCTCCCGCAATCTGCGATGATGGCGCGAAGCTTGCCCTCGACGTTCACATTCGATAACGCGACGTTCACCGCACCGGCCAGCCGGACGCCATTTGCACCCCCGCCCACTGCATAGATGTCGCTGGCGGTCGAGCCCGTGTTGTTCCATTCGCCGAAGTCCGCCCGCGCAAATGAGCCGGGCCCGCCGCTGTAAGCATTGACAGCCGCATCGTCTTCATAAGTGACGAACGAAAGCGTGTCGTCACCGGTTTCGATGCCGGTCACGCCTGAGACGTGGACGCGCCGGCAGGCGTTAAAATGCAGCCCGTCGGCGTAAGTTTTTATAGCCCGGAAGTTCTCCACCTGAATGTCGGAGCAACCCATGAAAATCGCCCCGACCTGCGGGCTGAACTCAGCACTGCACTGAATCAGACGGATGTTGGAGATGCAGCGATCGTCAGAGGGAAAACCTTCAAAACGAAACGCGTCGCCCATGCTCCTGCCGCCCGGTTTTTTTACCCATTTCACTGCCGCGTTGATGACGAAGATATTCGTGCAGGGCCCGCGGAAGAGGATGCCGTGCCCGTGGTCTCCTTCATTATTCTGCGGGTTTAGATTGTCCATCACCAGCACCGCGCCGCGCTCGAAGAGAATGGTCACGTCGGATACGCCAACAAATTCAATCCCATTTTGCATCCCTGCCTGTCTGCCGCACCGATAAACGCCGGATGGAAAATAGAGCACGCCGCCGTGATTGTGGGCCACGGCCTTCGCGGCCCGCGTCAGGGCGGGTTGGTCATCGGCGATTCCGTCGCCTACCGCTCCGAAGGCGCGGACGTCGAAGCGCTGTGTCATGTTCTCAGCGGCGAAAATCGGGCCGGACAGCATCAGAATGACCCAGATACGGCGGAACATTGAGAGATTGATAAATACCGTTTTTTTTCTTTGCTTCCATCGCGCCTTGTTACCGCGGTGGAGCAGCTTTTTTATGCGAAAAAGTGGGATGCGTCAACGGATGGATGAGAACCGCTGAGCCCGCGCGTTTAACCGTGAAATGTGCGTCGCCCCGGAGCCTGGCGAAAGAACCGGGCCTGATTTGCCGATCCGTTCAATAGGCCAGCTGCAAAATCCACCCCGGCGTGGTCGGTCCGGCCAGGTCAATTCCGGGATTGATCAAACGCTGGCTTGGCCGGCCATTGAGAGTGGCGAACGATTCAACATTGATCTGAACAGCCCGTCTGCCCCTTTGTTTCAAATCGTCGCCCATACGGCGCGCCATTTGGCGGATGAGGTCAGGGTCCTGGTCCATCATCATTTCCTGGCGAGGTGTGAGGTAAATCTCCGTCGGGATTTTCCAACGCCGGTCGGAAGCGGGATCAAAGGCGTAAAATTCCGCGTAGCCGCTCTTTTCCGCAATCATGACGCGCCATGCGCAATTGAATCCGGTGCAGGTCCAGGCGGGTGTTCCAGAGACCAGGTAGGAACGGATCGGAAGCGCCAACTGGATCGCTGCATAAAAAACCAGAAGCAGGAAAACTGCAGCATTTGCCCGGAATCCAGATGCGGAGTGGGAACTTTGCCTGCGCGCCATGGCGGAAATTCTTTGAGAAAATGACGGGCAAATCGACCGCGCCCCAAAAAATACGTTGATCCTCAAAAGAAGATTGCGTGGCCAGTCGGGTGAAAAGAAAACTGTCGCGGCGACCAGCATGACCCACGGAAACATTCCAATGTTGAATAAAATCCACGTCGCCACATGAAACAAGATGGCCAAAAGGTACGCTGGCTTGCGCGTTCGCGGGCAAAGCAAAAGAAAGACAATCGAGGTGTCGAACGCTGCGCCGAACCAGCTTGCCCCGTAGGCGACCCAGGCTTTGTCCAGCAACGGCCCGACAAAAGGCAGATCGCTGCGAGCGGCAAGCCAGATGCGCAAAGGTTCGGCCTTGAAAAGCCAGTCCGCATTGAACTTGGCAAGCCCGGCAAAAAAATAAACCACCCCCGCTTGAAAGCGCAGCAGATTCAATGTCCATGCGGGCGCGGTATCAGTCCGCAAGGCGGGATTTCTCCAGGCATCAACGGACCATGCTCTATTGGCAGGCAAGATCGCCAGCAAACCGCTCAGCAGGCAAATGAGATAATAGTGATTCAAATAAGTCGTTTGATCGAGGAGTTCGACATAGGTGAACCCCACAAAGAATAGAACCGCGCAAATCCGGTAAAAACAACCCAGGGCGATTCCACAAGCAAGCAGCGCCAGTAGAACAAAGTGAAAATGCATCCATCCGCCCGGCCATGGATGGAGCCAACGAAAACCTGGATAGGTGAAGTAAAATGACGGCTGAATGTAAAACTCCCCAACCCATCCCTTCGCGATGAAGCGCACCATGGCGAGCGACATCATCAGGCCGAACAGGAAACGGAATGCGGCCAGCGCCGCGATGTCAACGGGCGAGTCGATAAGGGAGGCCCGGAAAGAGAGCGGCTTTTTGCTGGAAGAATCAGTCGCCATCGGTCGAATTAAAAGTCAGTGTCACACCGAGGGCGCTGGTCAAGTCCACCTTGAACATGATCTCCAATGCTTTCATTTTATCGCACGCGGCCTGGATGGCCGCGCGATTGTTGATGACGGCGTCTTCCAATGGCGCGCCGATGACTTTTGTCGCGGATATAGTCGCTGCAAACTGCTCGCGCATCCGTTTGTCGAGCGTGGGATTGACGGGTTTCACTGCATCAGCGAGCCCCGAACCACCCGCGCCAAGATAGACTTCCTGCAGGCCCTCCAGCGTCGCGATGAGGTCGCGAAGAGAGCTGCCGCTGCCGCTGCCTTCAATCCGGTATAATTGCCCTGGGAGCGGCTTGGGCAAATCGAGGGTGAAATGCAGCCGGTTTTCCGACGCGCTTTCTATTGCGGCTGCCAATTGGTTTACCAGCAAGTTGATGCTTTGTTGCCCGCCGTTCGCGAACTTCCCACGCGTTCCTTGTTCGCCGGACACGCTCCAGTCCGCGGCCAATTGGGCCGCCTTCGATTCAAGGTCATGCCCCACGAGGAGCAGGAAATCGCGACGCGGTTTTGCATCATTCCCGCAGAGCAATTCCAGGGGCGTCTTGACCGGCTTCGGTTCGCCGGGTGATTGATGGGCCTGTCCAAAAAGCAGATATTCCAGCGTGAACAAACCTTTCACATCGGCCCCTTGCTCATTGAGGAATGCCTGGTCAATCGCGCGCGCTTCGTGAATCGTGCTGTCTATCTTGGAACCCCGCACCTTCCAGTAATAAAACGTCGCGACATATTCGCGGTCAACGATTGGCCCGGCCTGAAAATATCTTGCCCGGTTGGCGGCCGCCGCCGCGTCCGCCCATGCCTGTCGCGCGTGGTCCAATGACGCCTGGTTGGGCGCGTGGACCAATTGCCCGATGGCATTGGTCAATGCGCGGCATTTTGAATCCAAATCCGTATAAGCCGGCGAGATGACTTTCGCTGCAATATCTTCCAACACGACTTTCCTGGGGACCGACTGCGCGCGCGCGGACGCAACCAACATCTGCGCAATGATGGAGAAAATTAAAAGACAGGCCGGCCATGTTTTTTTATGGGCGAACGACCGACGATGCTGCATGGAGTGCGGGAGCAATTTCATGGATGCGTTGTGTCTTGCCCCCCAAAGCCGCGAGGCTCCCATTTTT
>DASRBR010000115.1:0-5610 GCA_035653495.1 Verrucomicrobiia bacterium | reverse complement strand
AAGCCAAGACCGCCCAGGCAGGCGCGGCGTGAATCGGCTCCTGTTATGGACACTCTGATCCTCAACCAGTGACTGCATCGTTTTGAAATGATGCACTACGATGCCATCATCATCGGCGGCGGGCCGGGCGGCAGTTCGGCGGCCACATATCTCAGCCGGGCAGGCAAGCGTGTGCTGGCTTTGGAAAAGGAAATATTTCCGCGGTTCCACATCGGCGAATCGCTTCTTCCGTACAATCACCGCATTTTTCGCGAGCTGGGTTTGCTGCCTGCGTTGAAACAGGCTGGGTTCATCCCCAAATACGGGGCGCAATTCATTCTTGGAAGTGGCACGAAGGCCACCAAGTTCGTTTTTCGCGATGGCCGTTACACGCGCGAACCCGAGGCAGTGCAGGTGGATCGCGCGACTTTCGACCATATCCTGATGAAGCACGCGCGGGCGTCGGGCGCTGAAATCCGTGAAGGCTGGACAGTCTCCAAATTTTCCAACGAACCGGGCGGCGTTGTGATAGAAGCGCGCAGCGGCTCGAACCCAGTCGAACAATTTCGCGCCAAATTTTTGATTGATGCCAGCGGACGCGGCAATGTCACCGGCAATCAGGAAGGCTTGCGCATCATTCACCCGCGATTAAAAAAACTGGCCGTGTTCGGGCATTTTCGGGGTGTTAAGATGGACGAGGGCGACCGCTTCGGCGACACGATCGTTATACGCCTGGAAAATAAATGGTTCTGGGTCATCCCGATCACGAGAGAAAGAACCAGCGTTGGTTGCGTGATGAACCAGGAGGAATTTGCGAACGCGAAGCTGCCGCCGGCCGAGATTTTCGAACGCATCTGGCGGACCAGCGAAGCGCTGTGCGAGCGGATGAAGAACGCCAAGCTGGACGGCCCCATGCATACCACCAGCGATTTTTCGTATTACAACCGCAGGTTGGTCGGAGAACGCCTGCTGCGCGTGGGCGATGCCGCAGGTTTCATGGACCCGATTTTTTCCTCGGGTGTTTATCTCGCGATGTTTTCGGGAAAACTTGCCGCGGAAGCCGTCGCGCAATCATTGGATGCGAACGATGACGGCCGCGCGCGATTGAAGAAATACGAGCGGCGCGTGCGGGCGGCGATGAAGTTTTATTGGGAGTTGGTGGAAAAATTTTACACCAAGCCGTTCATGGAAATTTTTCTCGAGCCGCGCGAAAAATTCAACATCGTGCCCACCGTCAATGCAGTGCTTGCGGGCGAACTGGAGGGTGGTTGGGCGTTGCGTTGGCGCTTGCGTCTCTTTTACTGGATCGTCAAAGCGCAAGGATATTTCCCGTTGGTGCCGCGGGTAAAGTTTGATTGATGGTTGCCTGGTTCAAGACCCGAAAGTCACACCAAACGGAGTTGATGCAACCATCCAAACGGACAAGGTTACTTCGCGCCGGGACCGATGATGTCCTCGGGATTCGGCAAACCGGAAGTATCGGCTTTTGCCTGGGCCTTTTCGTCCTTCTTCACTTCGAGCAAATCTTTGCGATTTTTCAAAATGGGATCCACGTTCCACGTCGGCACCAGGTAAGTCCAGTTTTCAAACTTTTTGGTTTGCTCGACTTTTTCTTCGATTTGTTTCAGCCGTTCGGCCCAGGCCTTGTCTGCTTTCGCCTTGTCTTCAGGCTTCTCGTCCTTCGTCAGGACCCGTTCCTTCGGAAACTTCGTCACGACCTTCATGGTCAGGCAATAAGCATCGTCTTTCTTGCTGCCGATGTTCACCGTGTAAGTGAGGTCGTCAAAGGTGTCCACCGTCACGACGGTAGGCTTGTCCAAACCGGTCGCATCGGTTGCGCCGCCGGGAAGCAAAACGTCATTGAACGTAGGCGAAGCGAAGGGGCTGGAAACGTCGGAAGCGCGCGCCGCATCCAATTTTTCGCCTGCTTTGGCGTCGGCCAGCTTCCAATCGCCGGACTCGGTGTCGCGCACAATTTTCCACGAATTCGTGCCCAGAGCGCCGGGATAAGCGACAGCCACAGCCTTGGGCCGCTCGATCTTGAAAAAAGCCTTGTCGAGCCATTGCTCGACTTTAGGTTCGATGTTCGCCAACGGATCGGCGATCAGCAACGCCTGCTTGTCGTTTCCGCCGACCATGACGTAACGGCCTTCAGGAAATTCGCCGTCAAACGCAAATTGCTGCGCCTGCTGCGATTTGCCCATGAGCTTCTTGCCGAGCATGAGGGTCTTGATGGATTTGTCGTCCTTGTTTTTCAGGTCCACAACCGTTCCCGAATTCGTCCCCTGCCCCGTCGCGAGCTGCAAACGCGGCAACTGCGATGCGCCCACGTCCTCGGTCTGCACCACTTTCAAATCCGCCGCCTTCATCAAAAATTCGCTGATCTGCGAAAAATTTGCCGGATAATCTTTGCGTTCGCGCACACGCCAGACATCGTCTTTCTTGACCAGGTTCACCTCGTCGGCGCCCTGCTTGATGCTGATGTGGGCGACCTCATTGATCGGGAAAGAATCGCCAAGGAGCTTGCGTCCGGCACCTTGTTCACCCGCCCCGGCTGCACGGTTGTGAGCCCGTTGCACGAGCCATCCGGCTCCGCCAAGGACGACCAAAAGAACGATGAGAATTCCAAATTGTTTGCGATTCATTTATTTTGCAGACGTGCGTTTCCGTTTAACCATGGCCAGACCAATTCCGGACAACGCCACCACGGCGGGCATTGCTATGATATTGGTCCATTTGAGAGTGTTTTCCAAAGCGTAGATGTCGTGCGTCAGCCTTTTCTGCTCCTGCCGCAATTGCGCCTTTACCTCGGCCTGTTTCTTTTTCAATTTTTCAAGCTCGGCCTGTTGTTCCGGCGAAAGAATGAACCGTTGCTGGCCGTCGCCTTTCTTGGCCTGCAATTCATTCAGCTTCTGCTGGGTATCTTGGAGGCTCTGCTGAAAGGCCTCGATTTTGCTCTGCTCGCTTTCCTGCGCCTTGGCTTCCATGGCCTTGATGCGCGTGAATGGACGGTTCATGTCTGCGCGGCTGCGAATGCTGATCAGATTGTTGTCCCCGCCAAGCTGGTCAACCAAATTTTGTGCCAGCTCCAGGTCACCGTTGATCGGTATCAACATGCCGCCGATGCCCAAAAAGCCAGGCTGTTGACGCACCGCAAATTCGTCATAGAGCATGTCGGCATCACCCACCAACACCACGGCCGTATCACCCTTCGATTCCTTCAAAGTTTCGCCGGTGGACTTGGACGAATCCTTCGCGGAGTCTTTGGCATCCTTGTCACTCGTGTCCTTGGGTTTGCCCTCAGGGAATGCAGTTTTGAACTTGCCAGAAAGGCGGACTGCGAGAGCGTATTCCGTTCCCGACGGCTTGAACTGTTTCATGATGTTGTCGCCCGAGAAGCTCGCCATCATCCCGTCCACCAATTGCGAATCCTTGGAAGATTTGATGAGCACGGTTTCCTTCAAACCGCTTACGGGCGTGCCGGTGAAAACGCCGCCGAAGGGATAAAAGACATCGTTGATTTCGCTGGTCGCGACATCGTCTTTGTTCAGGCCGTCTTTTGTGATGTCAAGAAATGTCGGCGCTTCGGTCGGTTGATTGTCGCGGCCCATCAACTTGACTTTGTAATTCATGTCCGCGACGACCTTGGTGTTCTCAAATTGGATGCCCCAAGCCTTGAGCAGCTTGTCCAGCGAGGAACCGCCGCCAGGCATCGAGCCCATCATCGGGTTTTCGTTGTGGCTGTCCACCAGCGACGTTGCGTCGAGGAATGCGATCAACTTGCCGCCGCGCATGATAAACTGGTCTATGGCATATTGCGCGGTATCGGAAATGTCCTTGGGATGAATCACCACGAGCACCTTCACATCGTCATCGATCTTCGAGGCATTCATCTCAATCTGCTTCACGTTGTAATCGCCCTTGAGTTCGGTGATGAAAACCCACGGGTTCTGGCCCTGGCCCCCCTGGCCCATGCGGGCAAGCATCGGGTTGCTTGGATGACCGAACACCGGCAACGGACTCATCACGCCCACGACCGGCTTGTCCGGCGTCACAACGCGCGAAATGGCGCGCGACAAATCATATTCCAGCAGGCGTTCCCGGCCGGGATCGAGGAACGGAATGGCTTGCTTGCTGTCCAGCATGCTGACCGAAAGGCCCATGTAAAATTTTTCGCCGCTGCGCAGCATCTGGCCTTCCACGCCGTCCAACCGCGCGGAATCTTCGGCATCGGAATCGGGCTCAGGGTCGTATTGTTCGAGAATGATCTTGCCGTGGGCGGCCTGCTTGTATTCATCCAGCAAATCGGAGACATGCTGCGCGTAATTCCTGAGCATGACAGTGTCGCCGGAAGCATCACTGCTGGAATAATAAAAACGGATCTTCACCGGCGTATCGAGCTTGGCGAGAATCGCCTTGGTGCCGGCGGAGAGCGTGTAGGCTTTTTCCTGCGTCAAATCAATCCGCTGCTTGACTGTGCCAGTCAGCGCGTTGAAGGCAATGATGATGACCAGGAGAATGACGACGCCGGCTGTCGAGTAAAGGATGGTTTCAAAAGAATTTTTCTTCATCGCAATAAAAACTTGATGGCTCAGCCGGCTCGATGCCCGCGAATGATCACCCCGGTGGTGAACAGCGAGAACACGATGACTGAGAGGAAAAAGATGATGTCGCGGGAATCAAGCACACCGATCTGGAAATATTGGAAATGGCTCATGACGCTGAATGACGCCACAAGATCCACGAACCATTGATGAAATCCCATCACTTCATACAAAAATTTTGTCACGGGAGGGAAGCCGACCAAAATCAAAACAAAACAAATCACCACGGAGATGATGAAGCTGACGACCTGGTTGCGCGTCATCGCCGAAGTCATGCAACTGATGGCCAGATAGGCGCCCGCCAGGAAAAAACTGCCGATGTAGCTCGTCAAAATCACACCGTTATCCGGGCTGCCCAGATAATTCACAGTGATGGCAATGGGAAATGTCAGCACCAGGGCCAGAGCCAGGAAAAGCCAAGAGGCGAGGAATTTTCCCACGATGGCCTGCCATGGCGTGATGGGCATCGTAAGCAAAAGTTCCATTGTGCCCTGTCGTCGTTCTTCGGACCAAAGCCTCATTCCGGCAGCGGGAACAAGGAACAGGTACAGCCACGGATGCCATGTGAAAAAAGAACGCAACGTCGCCTGCCCTTGTTCAAAGAACCCACCCAGCATGAACGTGAAAAAGCCGGTGAGCAGCAGGAAGATGACGATGAACACAAACGCGACTGGAGACGCGAAGTAACCAATCAATTCGCGCTTGGCGATTGTTTTTATGTTGGCCCAGGAATTCATTTGGTTTCCTCCTTCACAGTGTCAGGCATGGTGATGCTGCGAAACACTTCATCCAAACGTCCTTCTTCAGTGTGCAATTCCTCAATGCGCCAGCCTTGTGCGATGTCGCCGATGCTCTGGGCAAGCGCGCCGCTTTGCGCGCTGTTGACGCCGCCGCTTTTCGGAAAGACACGCGCCGTCACGCTGGTTGATTCCTCTTTCAAGATCATGGTTTTCTTCACTGTGGATAACTGCGAAAGTTTCTGTGTCAGTGCCGAAGCGGTCACCCCACTGACGCGCAACGTCACTGC
>DASRBR010000114.1:0-4443 GCA_035653495.1 Verrucomicrobiia bacterium | reverse complement strand
GCCGACCACATCTTCAACGCGCTGGCTGCCGGCGCGACCGGTTATCTTCTCAAGCAAACACCGCGGCAGGAGTTGCTCGCGGCGCTGCACGACGTCAATGGCGGCGGTTCGCCCATGGCCAGCAACATCGCGCGCCGCGTGGTGCAATCGTTTCAAAGCACGACTTCAGTCAAAAGCTCCGAAGAATTATCCACGCGCGAACAGGAAGTGCTCAATCTCCTTGCGCGCGGATTTCTGTACAAGGAAATCGCCGAGTCATTGAATATCAGCGTGGCGACGGTGAACACCTACATCCGCCGCATCTACGAAAAACTCCACGTCCGTTCCCGTTCGCAAGCCGTGGCCAAAATCGCCCACTTCGCCGACGGCGAAGCTTCCGCGAGGGTGTGATTCACCGCGGTCTTACTGTCCCGGTCCCAATTTCGGCAGACCAACGATCCACGTGAAGGAGATCTTCACGTCGGGTTTGGTGGTGAAAAGCCCAAACTTGGTCGGCGGCGGGACTTTGTAATCGGTCATGTTGATGTCCACCGGTCCGCCGATGATCTTCAATTTGTTTTTGTCCGCATTTTCAACCGTCACGAGCATGCTCACCGGTTTGGTGACGCCGTTGATGGACAAGTTGCCCTTGGTGTTGAATTCAAATGGGGTCCCGGCGGTGTGCGGTTGTTTGAGCGTCATGTCCGTGAGCTTGTAAATGATGCGCGGATGGTCCTTTGAATCCATCGCCTGCTGCATGACATCATCCATTCCTTGCTTGCCGCTGTGCATGGAATCCACCGGAATGGAAACTTCCGCCGTGGCATTGAGCTTGTCGCCGGACATTCCGCCGATGCCCGCTTGCGAAGAATCGATCGTCGTGCCGGGGGGAACTTCGAACCATCCGGCGATGATGGTGCCTTCCATGGACCAATCGTGGATGTTCGCCGACCCGTCAATCCGCACCTTGCTGCCCGGACGCGCCTTGTAGCGCACCGGTTCTGCCGCGCGCGCGGTTGCCGCGACCAGCAGGCAGACCAAACCGATGTTGAACAAACGCAATGTGAGTGAGTGAGTTCTCTTCATAAATTCCCTTGTCAACCATCAAGCAATCTCAAAAATTTCCTTGGGTAACAGCACCTTCTCGCCTTTCAGAACGGCCTCGTTCGCCTTGATGGCGATGACGGTTGCCTCGTAACCTTCCTTGTAGCCTGCGGCGGCAAGCCGTTCCTTGAGGTTCTCCGGCTTGGCGAGTTCGGCCACCAAACCTTCTGGATCATCGCCGTAGCTATCGGTGAAATTCTTGGCCACGATCTTGGTGGCCTTGGAGTTATTGCGAAACGCCTTCAACGCGTAATGCAGCGTCGATTCCTGGAACGGCACGTCAACCATCTTCTTTTTGGAATCCGTCGAATGCGACGCGCCGGCAGAAAGCGTGATGCCGATTTCCTTGTAGAATTGTTCCTTGGCGGCGTACACTTCCCAGCCGAAATTCTGCGAATCCACTTCCTCGAACAGCCACGCCTTGGCCGGCGTATAAGGCTGGCCCAGCGATTCCGGCCGAAAAAGGATGGCCGCGCCCGTGCCGTAAATCATGTCGTATTCGCCATCAAAAGAATTGGCCAGTGTGCAATCGAAATAAGAATTCACCTTGCCCGGAAATTGCATGATGGTCTGGATGGTGTCGGCCACATCGCGGCCATCCTGCAAACTCGGATCAAGGATGCTCCCAAAGCCGGTGATGGCGGTCGGTTTTTTTCCGAGCATCCAGCAAACCAAATCGTATTGATGCACGCCAATCTCACCCGCAAGCCCCGGAGAAGTCGTCCTGTCCAGACGCCAGTTGATTTCCTTGTCGCGTTCTGGAGTTGGGGCGGCCTTGCGCCAGCTTTCGCGCTTGTGCCATTGCGAGCGCGCCATCACCGGCGTGGCGACCGCGCCGGTATGGACGAACTTCAAGACAAATTCCTTGCCGGGGTCCGAACGCATCTGCAGTCCCGCCTGGAAATTCACTTTGGGGGCGGCCTTGGCTGCCTTGGCAATGGCCAGCGCGTCTTCGACCGTTGTTGCCAGCGGCGCTTCGCAATAGACGTGTTTGCCAGCCTGCAATGCCGCGATGACGATGTCTTTGTGCAGATGCGAGGGCGTGGCGACGACGATGCATTCGACATCCGGTTGCTCGAGCAATTTGTGGTAATCCTGGTATTGCTGGGCCTTGGGCGCGTATTCCTGCACCTTGTGCAGCGAGGCTTTGTAATTGTCGCAGATGGCGACGACCGGCGCGTTGGGCGGGTTGGGCGTGCCGTCCTTCTGCGCGCCGCCGGGCAGCAACGCGAGCGTTTGGATGATTTCCTTGCCGCGCGCGCCGCAACCGATGACGCCAAAGTTGACCGGCGTAAAATCTTCCGCGACGAAATTGGTTTCCGCCTGTTTCGGCGTGTCGTCGGCATAAATCGGCGTGCCGCCCATCAGCAACATGAGGCTGCCGAGCGAGGCAGTGCTCCTGATGAAATCGCGGCGGGTAAAATCGTTCTGGCCCGGATTGGCTTCGTTTTGGCTCATAAGTAAGTTTGATTATTTAACCATGGGACGGCGGAAACTCAAATGTAATTTATACGGAGACGTATCAGTTTGGTGCATTGCTCGCCCTCACCCGACCCTCTCCCCCCGGGAGAGGGTGAGCGTTTTGACGCCCCGGGAAAATTCGAAGCGTCTGTTTCAGCCGCCTCCACTCTGTATTTCATTAAGACCGCCGAAAATAGGCGACGGATTTTTACTTCGATCGGAGCAGAGTGGTTCTCCCTCTCCTCGGGGAGAGGGTCGGGGTGAGGGCGAGCGTTATCTCGATTTTTCATAGATCATTCCGCGCCTCCGCTTTTTTCCTGTTCCAATCCCAGCGCCCATTTGATGCCGCCCAAAAGATGCAATTGGAAATCAGGGTTCGCCCAAACCGCGTCTTCATGCCCCAAGGCGGTGTAGAACACCCGGCCCGCGCCATGCGATTTGCACCACGAAATGGGAAAATTGCCGGGCCGATCCGTGCCGGGCTGCTTGTCGAGCTTCAACAGCAAATGCACCTTGTCCGGTGAAAAATTTTTAAACATGTAAATCTCGTCAAAGATGGGAAAAACTTTTCCGAAATGACGCGTCGCGGGATGGTTTGGGTCCACGACAATGCAATTGACCTGCGCGACCGTGTGGCCGACAAATTCGCCGCCTATCATGTCGATGTAAGGGTCCACGCCGTGTTCGCCATGAAACGTGTCCGTTGCCGAATGCGTGCCGATGAAGCCCTTGCCCGATTTGATCCAATCCAGGAAGGCCTGCTTGTCCGGCAACGGCAGGATGCCGGTGGTATTGAGAAAAAAGACGCCGTCATAATTCCGAAGCGCGGCAGGGGTCATCTTTTGCGCCATCTCCTCATCCGTGCGCACAAAATCAACGCTGAATGCGCCGCTTTTTTGTGCCAGCTCAGCCACGACGCTTTCACCCGCCGCAATCGACGCATGCCGGTAGCCTTTCGTCACAGTGACCACGAGCAAGCGCGCGACCTTCGCCGGCTTGTGCGCCTCCACGCCTTGCCCATGGCAAAGCGGCAACCAAACCAGCATCGCCAGCGTGAGCGCGACGCCCATCATTCCGGGCCAAAAACTTTTTTTGTCCGACAAGTTCATATGGAGAACCCGAGGTGTTATTGGAGATAAGACTGCCCCCTGAACCATCAAATTCAATCAAAAACCCCCGCATCTTTGTGCGGTGAACGCCAGGAATTATTTTCGCGCATGTTCCGCGAAGAAGCAAGATGGGCGCATCTTGAAATTTGTTCTCAAATGGGGACTGGAAAGTCCCCAGAACCCGCACACTCGAAAGTGTGCGCTACGTAGCGCAGGCTTTCCAGCCTGCGGGTTGAGGCGACTTTCCAGTCGCCTCTTCATGCTGCCCCATATTCCCTCTTTGAGAACAGTGTCGAGATGCGCACCGTTTTATCCCAAAGAATAGAACGCGCTTGACCTTTGACGCGTTTTCGAGTGGTTTATCTGCAAACGGCCAACCCAGGGGCATTCCAAGATTGGTTAAGGTTATGAATGTAATCGCGCGAAAAATAAAGCGCAGGCTCCCTGCTTTTTTCGGGAACAAAACCCCGTCTCGTGTCTCTTAGCAGGCAACGACCATGGAAAATTACCGTTGTTTGATACTGATTACCGCGCCTGTGAGGCCGGTTTATGAGGCGTTGACCACCGTAAAAGGCATCCAGGGCTGGTGGACCAAAACCTGCGAAGTCGGCGCGCGCGTCGGGACGCTTTCCATTTTCCGTTTTGGGCAGACCTATCACGTCATGCAGATAGAAAAACTGGAGCGCGACCTGGAAGTGCGCTGGCGCTGCCTGGAGGACTATCATCACGTGCGCGAACTCACCCGCTGGAACGAATGGGTTGGCACCAAGGTGCGTTTCCGTCTCAGCGC
>DASRBR010000113.1:0-3479 GCA_035653495.1 Verrucomicrobiia bacterium | reverse complement strand
AACGCTCCATGTGCCATACGAGGAAATTCCCAGGAACGAAAAATAATCTGGTGGAACGGAATGTTGCAACCCGGCCAAACCGCCTGCTCCGCCCAATGCCTCATGCATCAAAAAGCCAAAACCGCAAAAGAGAATGGTCGTTTGCAGCACATCGGTATAGACCACCGCCTTCAAACCGCCCGGAATGGAGATGATCGCTTTCGCGAACCCGGCCAGCATAATGCATTTTGCCTGAGATAATCCGGTGACCACGCCCAACACCGCCGCGCCGCCTTTGATTTGCACCGTCAGCCAGCAAAGTTGCGAGAGAAACAATGTCACATTGGAAAATTCAACGACGCCGCGGTTGCCTTCGTAATAGCAGGCGATTTCCTCGCTGAGCGTCATGAACTTGTAGCGGCGCATGCCGGCAAAAAACAAACCCGCCAGCAACGTGCCCAATCCGAGTCCAACCGGATACGCGCAACCCGCCCAACCGTGTTGATAAGCGAGTCCCGCGCCGCCGATGATCACGCCCGTGCCGATGCAGGTGCCGACGATTGTGCCGGCGAGCACCCAAAAGGGAAGTCCGCGTCCTGCGACGAGATAATCCGTCGCCCGTTTCACCCGTGCCATCCAGAAAAACGAGACGGCAGTCGTCACTATCACATAGACGACAAGTCCCAGGGCAATGGCGGCGCGGATTCCCATCAGTTTTCTTTCCTGGCGGATGGCGCAGTATGCGAGAAGCTTGTTTTTTGCTGAAGCATTGGCGTTTGTAAACGCTCTTGAAATAGAACGCTCCCTTCCCCTTCGCCCCGGCCCTCTCCCTTAGGGAGAGGGAGAATTGATTTCCGAGCTCGTTGCAATTTGATGCGCTCCAGGCAAACCGTCTGACGCAATGCTTCTGGCTTGAACTTCAAAGCGACTTGGCTCTTGCGAATGCGGCCAAATGGTCCCCCCTCTCCTTGGGGAGAGGGCCGGGGTGAGGGGGACAGCGGCTTCGGACAATCTGACGTCATCACCGGTTCCCACCGTCGGTTGCCGACCGTGTGCAAGGAACGCGTGTTCATATCAGATAAACTCGATTTTCAAAGCGCGGGCGAAGCTGCGCAAGACAGGTTCATGATGGCCTTCGAACAGGGCGACATGATGCGGCATGCCGGCATGGCAAAGTTCCTCGAACCAGACGTGAGGATCCTGGTTTTTCATGCGAGCTAGGCCATCGGTCGCCATGAGATGACGCCTGGGTTTGATGCTCGTTCCTTCGCGCGCGGTCAAAAAATATTTTCCATCGCAACGCCACAGACGCGCGATGGTCACCGGCATGTTTTCGCGGAGCGTTGCCTCGACGACCGCCGGCTTTTTGATGTTGAAATGGCGCGCGATGTGTGGAGCGCCGGGAGCGCCGGGCGGTTGGCAAAGCGATATCGGTGCAGCACCGCCGTGCCAGACGGTGATGGTTTCGGCATCGTGCTCCAGCCAATCGGTGAGATAGCATCGCCCCATGCCAAGTCGTTCGCCAATCCAGGCAGTCAATGCGCCATCGGCATCGCCTTCAACGGCGAGCGCACGTTTTTCTTCGCACAAACGCGCCACGCCGAGATACGGCCATTGACCAAACGTGTTCGGCATTTCCGGCCAGCAACGAATGGTCATTGCATCGAGATTTTCCGCCTCGAAAAAATGGCGCATCGCCAGGTAAAGGCGTGAAGCCATGGGCAAATCTTCGTCCGTCGTGTCCTTGTGCGGCATTTTGAGCGCCTTGACCGCGGCGACATCGGCGGCGATGGCTTCATCCTTCAAATCGTTCACCACGTTGGCGAACTCAAGCAGGCTGTACGATTGCGTTTGCGCGCCAAGCCCGTGATGGATTTCAAACGGGTCGGCGCCCATCGCGAAATAACCTGGCGCCTGTCCGCCGACAATTCCCAAACGCGCCGAGCGCAAATTCCGCACCGTGGCGGCGACGCGCACGGCATCATGAAAACGTTTTTGCGTCGTGGCAGCTTCTGGAGCGCCATAAACCAGTTCAAATGAATGGCGCA
Source organism: Verrucomicrobiia bacterium (assembly GCA_035653495.1). Taxonomy (GTDB): domain Bacteria; phylum Verrucomicrobiota; class Verrucomicrobiia; order Limisphaerales; family Pedosphaeraceae; genus DATAUW01. The sequence goes on along the minus strand of DASRBR010000113.1, from coordinate 1,452 downwards.
TCTGGCGCAATACGGACGCCCAGCAATGCGCGCCAACCAGCGAACAGGAACTGATCATGTCGCCGGACTGGTTTTCCGGCGTGGCCCAGAGCACAAGCGGGTCGCGCCAAAGTTGTGCCATGGTCGGTGCGAGGCGTCCATCGCCCATGGTGGTTTGCAGAACCACGATCGCCTCGAGATTTTCGTCCTCAAGTTCGGCCATGGCGCAGCGAAGCGTGGTGTTGTCCACCGGTTTGGATGAAGGTTCAACGGTTTCATAACCGGCCTGGGAAATCCAGTTGCGGACGCGTTGTTCCATCTGGCGTCCCCATTCCATGTCGAAACCGGGACGGCGTCGTCCGATGAAAATGACGCCGAGGTTGGGAAGTTTCAGTTTGCTGTCTGTCTTCATAATTAATTTTCGCTCGCCTCCAGCACTGGATATTCCTTCACGTGACGTCAAATTCCCAAGCCCAACGAGACATGCTTGGTTTCCATGAACGCGTCCATCCCCTCGACGCCCAACTCACGTCCCCAGCCGCTCTGTTTGAAACCGCCGAAGGGACACTGGCTCGTGCTCGGCACGCCGTCGTTGATACCGATGGTCCCCGCTTCCAAAGCTTCCATCATCCGAAAGCCGCGCTTCAAATCTTTCGTGAACGCATACGCGCTCAAGCCATAACAGGAGGCGTTGGCCTTCTCGATGACTTCCTCCTCGGTATCGAACACACACACCGGCGCGACCGGCGCAAAAGTCTCCTCGCACATGCAGATCGCATTGGCCGGAACATCAGCCAAAACAGTCGGCTCAAGGAACCAGCCCTTGCGCTCAATCCGTTTGCCGCCGCACAACAATTTCGCGCCGCGCTTGACGGCGTCGTTGATGTGCTCCAGCGCCTGTTTCAAACCGGCTTCATTGATGAGCGGGCCGACGGAAACTCCTTCCTCCAGGCCGTCACTTGTTTTCAGCGCCTTTGTTTGCTGCACAAATTTGTCCAAAAACTTTTGATAAATGCCCCGCTGGACGTAGATGCGGTTGGACGCGATGCACGACTGGCCGGTGTTGCGGAACTTCGTGATCATCACGCCTTCGACGGCGGCATCCAAATCCGCATCGTCGAAAACCACGACCGGTGCATGGCCGCCCAGTTCGAGCGAGAGCGGCTTGACCTGGTTTGCCGCACCCTGGATCAACGATTTGCCGACTTCGGTCGAGCCGGTGAACGTTATCTTGCGGCAAAGCGGATTGTCCAAAAATTCCTGTGCGATTTCTTGCGCCGGACCGGCGACGAGCTGGAAAACGCCTTTCGGCAGCTTCGCCGCTTCGACGCATTCAGCCAAAATGAACGCGCAGACGGGCGTGGCGCTGGCCGGTTTCAAAACCACCGTGTTTCCGGCGGCGAGCGCCGGCGCAACTTTTCGCAACGAGAGCACCAGCGGGAAATTCCATGGGGCAATGGCGGCAACGACGCC
>DASRBR010000112.1:0-2419 GCA_035653495.1 Verrucomicrobiia bacterium | reverse complement strand
CCCTTGTTCGTTTCCTCGGAATCGTGGGCCACAAAAAGCGATGGCCCCCTGTTCGACCATGTGATAAACACCCTCAAGTGCCAGCCATCGGAAATGCTGCACATCGGCGACAATCCGCATTCCGATGTGGCCCGTCCGCGCGAAAAGGGAATCGTTGCGCACCATTGGACGCCCACAAAGGCGCAGACTCCTTTGGTGGACCAGCACACATCCATTTCAGGCGCGTGGGAGGGCGATTTGGCCTCGAGCCTTTACACGGGCCTGGTGCGGCGCCGGCGTTTGACGCATCCGGTCGAAGTCGCGGGTGACAAGGCGTTCTGGGAAATGATCGGTTACGAATTGATGGGCCCGATGCATCATGCGTATGTGGACTGGGTCATCCGCCGCGCGTCCAGGCTCGGATTGAAGAAATTGTATTTCCTCGCGCGCGACGGTTACAACCTGCTCAAGACGTTCGACCTCTTCCGCAAGCAGTCCGGAGTGGACATGGAGGGAGAATATCTTTTCGCTTCCCGGCGGCTGTGGAATTTTGCGCGCATCGACCGCCTGGACGAGGAGAACATGACTTTTCTCATCTCGCCCAACCCGATGATGCGCGTGCGCGATTTTCTTTCGCGCATAGACATCGATCCTGAACCCCACACGACCCTCGTGCGGCGCTTCGGTTTCAAGGGCCTGAACGAACGCATCACGACGGAAGGCGCTGTTTTCGCGTCGAAAACGTATCATGAGAACATGCGCAAACTCATCCGCCATTTCGAAACGCAAATCATCGAGCACGCGAGCCGGGAACGGGAAGCGTTGGTGAATTACTTCGGCGACGTTGGCTTGCTTGGCGAAAAGGTCGGCATCGTCGATGTCGGCTGGGGCGCTTCGTCATCACGTTCGCTGCAAATGCTGCTGGCGCAATCCGGGCAACATCGCCGCATCCCGGCGTTCTATTTTGGCACATGGTCGAACGCCGAATGGATCATCGAAGCTGGCTGCCAGTTCGAATCGCTTTTCATGCATTTGAGCCAGCCGCTGCATCGTTCCTGGATCGTGATGGAAAGCGTTGAGCTCATCGAATCGTTTTTCTCCGCGCCGCACCCGACCATCATTGCCATCGAGAAAAGAGACGGGCGCTGGAACGCGTTGCATGGCGAACGCGAAATGGACGCGGAAACCGAGCGCACGTTGGAAATAGTCACCGGCGCCGCTTTTGAATTTGTGCGCGACGCGCTGGCCATCTGGCCGCGTTCGCAGGAACTCGGGCCTCCGCTCGGCTATCTTGAAACAGCCTTGGAGCGTCTCCTGCGGCATCCGACGCGCGATGAAGCCGTGGCGTTCAGCAAATTTTCGTGGCGCAACACCTTTGGCGGCAGCGGCCCCATCCGGCATCTTGCCAACCTGCCTTGCTGCTGGAGCCGCATCGCGAACCCGGACGCGCTGCAGGACGCCTATGACCATTGCTATTGGAAAAAAGGGTTCCTTGCGCAGATCAGTCCCAAGGCGAGGGAATACATCAAAATCTGATTCGCAAACGGTCGCATGGAAAAATCAAATTCAGTTGCCCCGCCGCAAAGTCCCGCAGACCCAATTCTGCTTTCTTCGCTGGCGCATTTCTGGTGCTTGATCGAGCCGCTGCTCAAGGCGGCCGCGCCGAAATCCGTTTGCGAAATCGGCATCGGCAAGGGCGAGTTCACAAGGGTGCTGCTCGATTTTTGCGCGAGGAATGATTGCCGGTATTGCGGCATCGATCCCGCAGCCCATCCTGCGCTCATCCAAAACCTGAAAGTTGACGGCAACGCGCAGTTTTTCCAGCGCCCGTCCTTGTCCGCCCTCACTGGACTTTTGGCGCAAGATGTGTATTTTATCGATGGCGATCACAATTACCACACCGTAATCAATGAATTAAAACTGGTTCTACATAGGGAAAATCATTGGCCGTTGGTGATCTTGCATGATGTAGGCTGGCCATGGGGCCGGCGTGATCACTACTGCTCGCCGGAAAGCATTCCGCAGGCGTTTCGCCACCCTTATTCCACCACTCTGGGCGTGTTGCCCGGGCGCGCGGAACTTGGTCCAGGCGGTTTTTCCGGTGAAGCAAGCGATTACAAATACGGCTCGGCCTCTCATGATGGCGGACCGCGAAACGGCGTGCTTACAGCCGTCGAGGATTTTCTCCAGCAAACAGGATGCAAAGAATGGAAATTTTTGTTTGTGCCGTCGATTTTTGGCCTTGGCATTTTGTGCGCGCCCGAAAAATGCGCGCGCGGAGTCGCCGCGGAATTTTTGCGGCTCGAACGCACTGTCGCGCCGCTGCGCCCGTTTTTGGAATTGTTGGAACGCAATCGCATCGAACTTTTTTTGACCTACCTGCGCCACATTTCAGAACTGAATGCCATCCATGATGACTACAGTAAACTGGCGCACGCTT
>DASRBR010000111.1:0-2557 GCA_035653495.1 Verrucomicrobiia bacterium | reverse complement strand
CGCGCGAGGTCGCCCATGCCCCAGGGCATGACGCCGATTTTCGGATGCGGGAGTTTGCGCAGGCTCGGTTTGTGGAAATGATCGAAGTGCGCATGCGTCAGGAGCACGAGATCAATGGGCGGAAGATGCTCGATGCGCAAGCCGGAACGTTTGATGCGTTTCAGGAGAAAAAGCCAATTGGCGAAATTGGGGTCAATCAAAACGTTCAAATCCGTAAATTGAACCAGAAACGAGGCATGGCCGATCCAAGTGATGGCAACCTGCCCGTGGCTTAATTTCGGAAAATTTGGCTGCTTATGCTGGCCGGTGCGCGGAGTTAGGAACGCCTTCCAAACCATCTCGCGGAAGAAAGTCCTGGGGTTGAACGCTTTGGATGGGGTCAGGTCCTTGAAGGATTTTGGCAGTGGTTGGCGTGTGCGGACGGGGCGGGTCGTCTTCACTGGCGGTTTCATTATAAGAGCTTGTGCTAAAAGACGATATGCCGGTTGAATAAATCTGATGATGGCCCGTCATATCTTGTGTTGCTGGTGTTATATTAACAACAAAAGATAAAATATGAAAAAAATAATTTTGGCAGCTTCGATTTTAGCGTTGGTCGGCAGCCAGGTGCAGCCGGCCAAGGCGGGCCCAGGCCCGGCGATTGCGGCTGGCGTGCTGGGTGGTTTGGCGGTTGGAACGATCGTGGGCGAATCCATCGCTCATCCAACCTATTATGCTCCTGCGCCGGTATATTATTATCCGCCGCAAACTGTTTACGCGCCGAGCGCAACGGTGGCTCCGGCTCCAGTGGCTCCTCCTGCTCCCGTTGTGGCTCCCGCCCCGGTGGTCGCCGCGCCTTCCGTTGTCTGTGCCCCGCCCGCTCCGGTGGTTTATGCGCCCGCGGTTTGTCCGCCAGTGCCGGTTGTTTCGGTCGGCTTTGGCTGGGGTTGGGGACATCCGTATTACGGCTGGGGCTGGCACCATGGTTACTACGGCCGTGGTTATTATGGGCACGGATATTACGGCCATTGGCACCGTTAAAAATTTGTTGGTTAAATTCCGAGGAAACGGAAGTAGAAACCCGTGCGGCAAAAACCGCGCGGGTTTTTTGATTTTTTTAGAATGCTTTGTGAACCGGCGGCTATTCATTTGGCGCAAGTGATGTTAATAGGAGAACGCATGGGTGATTTGGATCCGCAACTCGAAAAATTTCTTCGCGCCAAGCCGCAATTGGGCGCGGGTGTTTACATCGCGAAGAGCGGTGTGGTGATCGGCGATGTGCGATTGGGCGACCATTCGAGCGTTTGGTATCACGCGGTTGTTCGCGGCGACATCAATTACATTTCGGTTGGACGTGGCACGAACATTCAGGACAACGCCGTGCTGCATGTCGCAGATGAATTTCCGTGCATTGTGGGTGATTACGTGACCGTTGGGCATTCGGCCATCATTCACGCCTGCACGATTGGAAACGAAGTGCTCGTCGGCATGGGTGCAGTGGTCTTGGACGGCGCAGAGGTGGGCGATCAATGCTTGATTGGCGCGAGGGCGTTGGTGACGGGCGGCATCAAGATTCCTGCCGGATCGCTCGTGCTCGGTTCACCGGCAAAAGTGGTGCGCGCATTGACTGCCGAGGAACGCGCCGGACTGAAACATTGGGCCGACAAATACGTGGACAATGGCGCTTATTGTTTGAAACACGGCATCAGCGTGGGAGGGCCGTTGCAAAATTGAGCCATGCTTTGAACTTGCCGTGCGGTGGGTCAATGTACACACTGCGCCGAACCACAAACTTATGAATGCACGTATTCCATTCTTGCTCGCAATTGTTCTGCTCAATTCGGCTGCTTTTACAATTGCGCAGGCCGACGACTCCAAGCTGGAGGCGGGTTACATCAGTTTGTTCAATGGACACGACCTCACCGGTTGGGGTTTTCGCACGAACAATTTTGACGGGAAAACCGAGTCCAGCGATGGCCGTTATTCCGCCAAAGACGGCATCTTGATCGTGCATCCGCACACGCCGCGAGTGGTTGAGGCATTGTGGACCACGCGGAAGTTTCCCAGAAATTTCAACCTTAGACTCGAATTCCGCGCAAGTTACAATGCCGACAGCGGACTTTTTGTGCGCGGCCCGCAGCTTCAAGTGCGCGATTATCTTGTCGCGGGTCCTTACAAGGAACTTAAGAAATACAAGCCGCAAGATTGGAATTACATTGAAGTCACCGTCAAAGACGGAGCGGCGTTCTGCACTTGCAATGGCGAAGTTCTGGAACAGGCGATGAAAGTTCCGTCCACAGGGCCCATCGGTTTGGAAGCGGATCGCGGCCAGGTTGAATATCGAAACATCCGGCTCAAAGAATTGCCCTGATCATTTTTCTTCAGCGGCAGCGTGAAGCGCAAATTGAAAGCTTCAATTGCGTCACCGCCCGAACATTCCCGGCATTCCGCCGCGTTTCATCATCATCTTTTGGAACCGGCCCATCTTCTTCATCATCTGCTGCATCTGGCCGAACTTGTTCAGCATCGTGTTCAGTTCCGTGACGGTCACGCCGCTGCCTTTGGCGATGCGGATGCG
>DASRBR010000110.1:0-3942 GCA_035653495.1 Verrucomicrobiia bacterium | reverse complement strand
CCGCACTAAAAAAAATTTCTTTTTTTAGCCCGGATATCCGCGACAAGGCGCGACAAGTCGCGACAAACCTCAAAGGATACCCGCGACAACCAGGCGCATTCCCTGAACCCAAGCGAGCATGGAGGATAGAGGATGGAGGATAGCAAAATCCCCCAACCCGGAACACGGAACCAAGAACTCGGAACTGCTGGCGTATGCCAGCAACCCGGAACCCGGAACTACGAACCCAGCGCTCTGCGCTGGTATGTCAAAGAACCTCGCAAACGATAAACGTTCGCCTGTCCGCCGTGCCTTTCAGCAAAGGCCGCCGTGTCCGCTTGATCTTGCCAGAGGTGGATTTATCCGCCGCAGCCTGGGCGAACGCGGACCGCTCTCCCAGCGACAAAGAGAGTAGCACACGCTTTAATTCGGTCAAGCAAAAAATAACTGCTTCTCTGGGAAGGTTTTGCACCACCCCATACACCCCGCGGAAACTCCCCATAGGTGGCTACGACGGTCCATGCCACTATTCCGCCAATCAGAAAGCGGGTTAAGCGACCTGCACAATGGAAGGAAATTGGGAGGGAACCTGTCATGAAATTCATCAATGCCCGCGCGGGTCTTGTAATTCTTGTATTCTTTACAACTTTAAAAAGCTGGGCCATCCCGCAGAGTCCCGAAGCGTGGGGGCTGGAAGCAGAACAAAATACTCTCTTCAATGGCGGCAAATATTATCTGGTTTTGGCGCAACCCATCGGTAATAACCATTTTCAAGCAATTGGAATCGACACGCAATTCAGTGCTAGTGGGACCTATCAGCTAGGAGGAATGGGAGGGCCGGACTTCCGTCCGGAAAAAAACATCGGATACATGCCGCAAATTTCCTATATTACATTCCCGTTCACGAACGGCACCTTGGTTTTCTCCGGCGGCGATATTGGCGGACAATTCAAGTCCTCAGGGCCTGTCGATAGTCCCGCAAATGGCAACATGCTGCGCGCCACGGGAACCGCGCCCATCACACCGAACGTCAGCTACAATCTCACCGTCACGGACGGCAACGCGCCTTTCGCCAGCCAGGGCAGCCTCACTTTCACCCCGGCTGCGGATGGCACTTATACCATCAAGTCGGCGTCCAGCAACACAGTCTCAAGCTCAGGGACATATTCTTACGCGGTGACGAATGCCGTCGCTGGTTGCTTTAACATCACCGATTCGATCAATGGCGAGAGCACGACTTATTTTTGTTATTACACGCCGACCAATGGCTTCTTTATGCTCACGCAACCCGGCGGCGGTTACCAGGTGGGAACGTTCGTTGCCTCCAGCCAGGTATTGTTGCCGGCCTTTTTCAACGGTTCGACCAACGTGACCAGCGAAGTGTCCTTTTTGCGATTCACCAACGGCACGCCCTTCGGTTTTTACGACGTGGCCGATTTCACTTTCCCGCTTTTTTATCACAACGACATGGGTTTCGAGTGGTTCTTCGACGCCAACAACGACGCGCATGGGGCATACCTTTATGATTTTTCCAGCAGCACGTTTTTCTACACCGATCCAACTCTTTTCCCGTATCTTTACGATTTCACGCTGAATTCGTGGCTTTATTATTGTCCCGACACCAAACATGCCGGGCATTACACCAGCAACCCGCGCTGGTTCTACCAATTCAGCAATCAGCAGTTCATCACCAAATAGTCCCGACATCGCGTCAGGTAGCGCAGGCATTGAAACCGCGATAGCAATTTGGGGAGCGCGACCGTCTCGGTTGCCGCGCCCGGCGTCTCGCCGGGCGCTCTGGGTCTTTTCCATTCGGCGAGACGCCGAATGGGGCACGCGGGACGCGTGCGCTCCCCAAATCTCATCTCAGTTCCATTCTTGTCACGCACGCCAGGCATCTTTTCTAAAGGCATCTGTACAGCGTGCGCTACCGAGAAGCCTTCGGTTCAACAAACCGATGCGTTCTCCTCGGGGCTTCCTTGACCTCTTATCGAGAGAACCCTAACATGCATGCTGAAAATATATAATTAAAATGCGGCGACTGCTCAATTCTTCCACACCTTATATTACGGGAACCATCCTTCTTTTCCTTTTTGTAGTGTGGCTGACCATGTTTCTGTGGAGGACTTTCGTGCCCGCATACGATTTGGAATGGGACACGCGCAACGTGATCGCGCTGCTGCATCATGGGACCATTCCACAGCACGCAGGGGTGGCCAGCTTCTTCGCCCTTAACCCGCCGGGAGTCACGTTCGGTTTGCTTCCCGGCGTGCTCCTTTGCCCCACTGAACCGGCTGTGGCCGAACGCATCAGCAGCCTGCTTCTTCTGGCGCTCACAATTTTGGGAATGTATCTGCTGATTTCCAAACGATTTGGTCATCCGCTCGCGTTCTTGTCGGTCGCGCTTTACATGCTTTCAGCGACGGGACTGTATTTCGCTGATTCGCTGCGGCCCCGTGCCCATCCCGTCTTTCTCATTTGGATGCTGTTTTTTGTGGACCGATGGGTGAATGAAAAATCTCCCCGGGCGCTGGCGTACGCGGTTTTCATCTATATCGCGGCGAATTTCTGGCTGATGGAAATTCTGCCTGCAGCCCTGCTCTTTATCATCGTCTGGCTCGTCTATCGACCGCCGCTGCCGCGGTTGGGTTTGGCCGTCGCGCTGGCCGCAGGGCTTTTGCTTTGGTCGCCTTATCTCAGGTTCGAGTCGCACCGGGGATTCAAGGACTTGCGGGGACTGATCACCCGGAAAAGTTCCATCACCGACTACAATGCCGCGTTCCATGATTCGCTGACCAATCCGCAGTTGGTCACGGTTGAAGGACATCGTGTGCATGCGATCGAAGGCGGCAAATTGGAAGAAGCGAAACTGGAAACAGTCGCGAAGACAGAACCTGAAAAACCAGAATACGAATGGGTCACGGATGCGCGGGTGGGTATGTGCTACAAGGGAACGCATGAAGTCACGCTCGAAGGCCGGCCCGGTATTTGGCTTTGTCCCGCCTCCACCAAAGAATGGTGGTTTGTGACGCGCGATGGAAATGAGTGGTTCAAGGCCAATGTCGGTTGGATGACAGACGGGCCGGGCAAAAAGGCGAAAGCAAAAACGGGTTCATGGCTCTCCAAACTGAAGTTGCTGATCCCGGCGCCATTTCCCGAGTGCAATTGGGGCGGCGGAGCGTTCCTTCTCAGTTTCCTGGTGATCTGCGGCGCGATATGGTTGGTCGTGGGCGAGGCGCTGGCGAGGCGCCAGTACAGGCGACTGGAAAGTCGCCAGAACCCGCAGGCTGGAAAGCCTGCGCTACCGGCGCTCCTTACGCGGCGCGAAATTCGAGTTCCTTTCCGGCAAGCAATGGACCCCAGCCAACGCGCATGCCTGTTGATGTTGGGCGCGGCTGGAGTTGCGCCGGCCATCATGATATCGTGCCTGGTAAACCTGAATGAAGACGACTTTTCGCGTCGTTTCCTCTGGTTATGGGTCGCGCTCGCGCCGTTCATCGTGGTGCTGCTGCGAAGCCTGTTCCGTCCCGCCATCGCCTACACCCTGGCGGTCATGCTCATTGTCCTGACGATGTGCAATCCGACCATGACCTGGAAAACGCGCTCCCTCCTCGCCAGCCATTTAAAACCGGTTCCTGATTCTGAAATGAACCAGGTGATTGACTATGTGGCGGGCCAGGCCAAGGCGCACGGTCGAACATCGCTTTCCATCGGGTACGACGTGCCGTTCATCAAATGGATCGTTTGCGCCCGCGCCACCGATGGCATGTCCAAAGTTGGCGACCAGTATGATCTCTTGTTCCTCATGCGTCACGGCATCACCAACACGGACACTCGCGCTGAGGGCATTTCGCCGGATGATGATTTCCGGATTGTGGAACACAATTCAGAACAGGAATGGCGGCAAACGTATTTTGATTTGTCCAATTATCCCCGCATGGAAGTCGCGTTCGAGACTCCCGG
>DASRBR010000109.1:0-2556 GCA_035653495.1 Verrucomicrobiia bacterium | reverse complement strand
GATGTGCGACTTCGGCTTGAAATCAAACTCGGCCTTCTTGCCCCATTCGCGCATGACCGGATTGTCCTCGGCGCTTTTGCCAACCTTCACCGACTCATGCGGCAGATTGGGCAGGCGCAGCATCACTTCATCGCGCGAAGTTTCGGCAGCCGCAGCTTGTTGATCGAGTTGAGTGATTTTATCGCCGAGGTCGCGCGTTTCCTTTTTCTTTTCCTCGGCTTCGGCGATCTTCTTCTGCCCCATCAACGCGCCGATTTCTTTGGAGACCTTGTTGCGATGCGCTTTCAACAGCTCCACTTCCGCGAGTGCCTTGCGACGCGCTTCATCCCATTTCAACACCTCGTCAATGCGCGCCTCATCCCCTGCCCCACGCGTGGCGAGCCGCCGGCGAACCTGGTCCGGTTGTTCGCGGATCAATTTTATGTCAAGCATCGCGGTACTATAAGAACCGATTTGCGCACGGGCAAGCGGGGATTAAATGGTTGAGGGTTGAGGAATGAGAGTTGAGGGTAAGACATTTAGAAATGGATGTTTCGAAAAACTGCCAAGAATGTTTGCCATCAAATCCCGCGCAGAGAACTGGGCCGCGATGCCGAACGCCACGCTGGAGACGAGCGATCCGAAAGCTCGTTTGCTGTCTCTTTTTGACCATTTGAACAAAACAATCTTTTTTAATGTCGATATGCGGTACAAGGCGGTACAAGGCGGTACAAGGCGGTACAACGCGACAAAATATCCGAAACCAATGCGGTACAATGCAGCAAAGAATCTGACCAAAGGCGTAATCAGGATTTGTCCTTCCGCGGTGATGCAACGTTGCATCACATTTTCAGTTGCGCGGGCTGTTTTCGATTTGTTCAACATCGCGCCATGATGACATATCGGGTAGGACATAAAGTGTCCGAGCGGATTTTTTTGAGAGTGCAATGCAATGTCAAACAGTCAGAGACCTCCGGCAAAGCCGGAGGATTTCCCGATGGATTAAGCCCCAGCCCTTTTGTGCGCCTTGACTCTACGCTCCAAAACAGCGAAGAAGCTCATGAACAAAACCTTCCATGAAAGCGATCAATGTCATCGGTCTGATTTTGCTGCTTGGACTGCCTTTGGGGGCACTCATCCACGCGGCGGAACTTCCAGCCACCACCGAAGTCGCCGAAATTGATCGTGCGCGCATTCTAAAAGCGGCTGACGCAGCCCTCACGATTGCTCCCATCACCATTACCAAATTTCGCGCACCGCTGAGCCCGGGCGGGCCGAACGATTTCTATTCCAACGGCGATTATTGGTGGCCTGACCCAACAAAGCCCGACGGTCTTCCGTACATCCAGCGTGACGGCGAGTCCAATCCCAACAATTTCAACGCGCACCGGATGGCGATGCGCGATTTGCGCGATGCGGTGGCGGCATTGGGCGCGGCTTACCAACTGACGGGCGATGAGCGTTACGCGCGCAAGGCTGCGGAATTCCTGCGCGTTTTTTTCCTCGATGACGCCACGCGCATGAATCCGAACTTGAATTTTGCCCAGGCGGTTCCCGGTCGCGCAACTGGCCGCAGCGCGGGTATCATTGATGCGCTGCATTTGATTGAAATTCCGCAGGCGATCGTGGCGATGGAAAAATCTCCGTCATTCTCCCCGGAACTTGTCGCCGGATTGAAGCGATGGTTTGGCGATTTGGCGGATTGGATGCTGACCAACGAAAATGGAAAACAAGAAGCGGCGGCAAAGAACAATCATGCCGTTGCATTCTGGCTGCAAATCGCGTGCTATTCTCGCTTCACCGGCGACGAAGCGAAACTTGCGCAATGCCGCAAACAGTTCAAGGAAGTGTTCGTCCCGAAACAAATGGCGCTGAACGGAAGTTTTCCGCAGGAGCTTCGCCGCACGAAGCCTTACGGTTATTCCATCTTCCAATTGGACAACATGGCCACGCTTTGCCAGGTGCTTTCGACGCCGCAGGACGATTTGTGGCGCTACGAATTGCCGGATGGCCGCGGCATCCGCAAAGCGGTCGCGTATTTGTATCCGTATCTTGCTGACAAATCGAAGTGGCCTTTGAAACCCGATGTGCAAGCGTGGCAAGACTGGCCGGTGCGACAGCCTTGCCTGCTGTTTGCGGGGCTCGCGTTCGGCGAACAAAAATATCTGGCGCTTTGGAAAAAACTTCCTGCTGATTCAACGAATGCCGAAGTCCGCCGCAACGTGGCCATCACCCAGCCGCTGCTTTGGCTCCCCAGCGCTAGGGCAAAAAACGAATCGCGCGCCGCGCATTAATTCAACGGGAAATCCTCGGTTTTTCCAGTTTGACAGTTGCTGGATTGGCAGAACCAGCTTCGGAATGAAATGGATCGCGGTCCCCCTCACCCTGTCCCTCTCCCCAAGGAGAGGGAAAACATTCACCTGCGCTTGTGATTTCCAGCGCTCCATATTATTTCCGCGATGGAATTCGTGACTCTCTCTCTCGATGGGAGAGAGTCGGGGGTGAGGGGAAAGGAACTATTGGAGAACACGATGTCATGATGAAAGTTGCGCGAGGGAATATTGCCAGCAGGGCTGC
>DASRBR010000108.1:0-5704 GCA_035653495.1 Verrucomicrobiia bacterium | reverse complement strand
CCGGTCCCGGACAGCCTTGCCCCGCAAATTGACGGGAGCCATCCAGGGCATGACCGCGGCTTCGTCCTTCAGAGAAGGCCGTATAGCTTTGGAAAGATGCTTGAGAAGAAAGGAGTTCACCGTGAATCCGCCCTTGCGACTAGCGCGGCGGATTTGAATCGTTTCCGTTTCGCTGAACACATGCCATGCCACGGCGGGGGGCGGTTCGGTACTGGTGCTCAGCGCGGTTTTGCCGGGCGGCAGATTCCAAGCCAGCTTCCGGCGCGGCTTCATCAATTTGGGCACGGATTTGATGAGCGGCATCCAGGAAGGATTCGTTGGGTGCTTGATATGAGGCAGCTTAGGAAGCGGTTCACCGCGTTTGCGCAAAATATCCGCAAATCCTCCGATGCCGTCGTAATCCGTGTGCGGGCGGTAAATCCATTCGGCCTCATCCGACCCCGGGCGCACACGCCCAAAACGAATCCCGATGAATTCGCCCAGTGCCTCTGCGGCCACGAACCAAGACTTTATTGGATCAAATGCTTCTTTAGGCATATACGCATTTTTATGAGTTTGAATGCGAAACGTCAATCAAACTGATACTTACACATTGTTCTCGCCAGACACCGCTAATAGCGTTTTTTATGCCATTTTCGCCCAAAAAGGCCCAAGATTTGGCAGTTCCGCGCAAAAAGCGGCTCTTTTCGAGGAAAATTAGGCCGGGAACTCCACTGCTCTTTACGAAATCTCAAATCTGCAATGCGAACTAATAATCCATCGCGCTCAGGATGTCTTGCGCGACCGGATTATTCTTATCAAGGCTGATCACTGCATTGGCCCACTGCCGGGCTTCATCAAGCTGGTCCGACAACGCAAAATAAATGCTCCGTAGCAAGGTAAGCTCGATCACCGCCTGCTGATTGCGCATTTGCGGCGGCACTTCGCCCAGCAACCGTTCGGAACGTTCCAGCCAACTGTTCGCGTCCATCAACGCATCGGCGTCCTGGCTCCGACGCAGGATCAACGCCGCTTCGCTAAGACTCGCAGTGAAATTATTCGGCGAAATGCGCAACGATTCCAGGATTTCATTTTCTGAGCCATCCCAATCGTGCATTTTCTCGAACGCCTTCGCCAGGAGCAGATGGCTGCGCGCGGATTCCTTTTCATGCACGCGGTCTTCGCATGCGCTCAATAATTCGTCGTAGCGATGCCCATGCGCCAGCATCGAGGCAAGCACGTCCCACGCCTCGTCGCGCGAAGGATCCAGCGCGACCGCCCGGCGCAAATTGATGATCGCGCTCCGCGGCTCATGAAAAATCGGCCCCTGCAAAATGCCGAGCACTTCCAGCGCGACCGCAGCCTGCCGCGAATCCGGGTCCTGGCCCAAATTTTCCAGACGCGTTTCCGCGTCGCGGATGGAACGCTGCGATTTTTCCGGCAGCGTATTCCAGGAGAAATCGGCCCAATTGATCCGGCCATCGCGCGATTCGTAGGTGTAAATCTCGAACAAAACCGCATTGCCGATCAGCGCGCAATTGTCCGGCTCCAATTGGCTGGCCTGCTTGATATCGGCAAGCGCCGTTTCGGAAAACTGGCTTTCCGCATGCATCAAGTCATCCAGCGGTTCGCCTTCAGCCATTCCGATCTGTTTCAACAGCGTGGCGCGGATGGACCGATGCATCCCGCGCCGGAAATAAACTTCACCTTCCTTGGGCGCAAGCGCGACGGCGCGTTTAAAACAATCGCCCGCCTCGGCCAATTCGCGGCGCGCGAGCGACACCGTCGCCGCCGAAAGATGCCCCGCGTTGCCGTCGAAATTATTAAAAATTTTCCCGCGCGCAACCGAATCAAGAAAACGACCCAATGCCACGCGCGCCTTCCAATCTTTTGGCGCGACGGCAACGGCCTTGCGCAGCGCGCTTTCCGCTTCCTCAGTCTTCCCGGCCCCTTGCAACGCCTGGCCAAAACCGCGCAACAGCGCAGCATCGCCGGGCTGCATCTCGAGCAGACGCCGATAACAATCCACCGCGAGGCCGGAGGCCTTTTGGCCGGAAGCGATGTCGTTCAACGTGAAATACAACTGGCCGATGCGAAGATGGATTTGGGCGTCGGCGGGTTCGTGTTTCAACTGCTGGCGCAGCCGGTTGATTTCCGCGGCGGCATCCTGCTGGCTCGAGCCGACACTGAAACCGCGTTCGGAATCAAACGTCCAGGTGGACTCGAACGTGATCGTCGGCAGCTTCACCAGTTTCCGTAACGCATCCTTTCCCAATTCCGGCGTCGCCCCCCATGCGTTCACGGCCACCAGCCAGCCGATCATCAAAGCGAAACTACGACGCATATACACAACGACGCATTCTATAGCAGCATGCTTCTGCGAACGCGAGTTAAAAATGAGTCGAACGCAAAAAAATTTGCAAAATCCGTTCGGGATTTTTACGGACAAGGCGGACGGAGCACTGCGCTGTCCGCGGGCCCGCGTTTTCTACTGACGCCTCAAGGTCCCACCAGAATCCGATAAAACCGTTGCTGATTCGTTGCGTTCGGATCAATGAATAAAAATGAGCCCGATGAAGAATTGGTCACCAGAAGTGTTGTCCAGTTGGTCGAGCCCAAAACTGTGGACATTTGGACACTATAATTCTGATTGGCGTTGCCGCTGACCGTCATTTGGAAGTTGCCGTTCGAAAAATGCGTCGGAGAGGAAATTGTCGGTGGCTGCGGAGCAACGGCCGATAAAGGCAATGCGAAAACGGTGCCCTGGCCCGCTGTGCCACCCTCCAACGTGGTTCCGAACAATGTGTTCCCCGATAGAACTAATCCTGCCACTGGGTAAGCGCCATCGCTGTTTGTAAGATAGTTTTCATCGAGTGCCGTGAATGAATGCAGCACAGAAAAATTCGAACCATCGGTATTGATGGCGAACACCGTGCCATCATTCCCAAGTCCGCCGTCTTTCGCTGCGCCGTACAGGATATTGCTTGAAAGCACCAAAGTTCCCACCGGGGCGTATCCATCATTCTCTCCTGTAAAGGTGTAAAGGTTTGTAAACCCGGTCCCATCAGTATTGATGGCGAATATCGTGCCGCCGTTAAATGTCCCGCCATACTCCGCTGTCCCATACAGCGTGTTGCCCGACAGGACCAATCCGGCAGCAGGTTGAGATCCGTCGTTCTGTCCCGTAAAGCTGTAAAGATTTGTGAAGCCGGTGCCATCCGTGTTCACGGCAAATACAGTGCCATAGGAGCTAGACCCGTCGCCAGTTGTTGTCCCATACAGCGTGTTCTCCGATAGAATCAGTCCCGCTGAGGGTTGCATTCCATCGCTTCCCGCAAAGGGGTAAAGCGTTATGAAGTCAGTGCCATCGGCACTGACGGCAAACGTCGTGCCGTCCTGATTCGTGCCGCCATATTCTGCTGTTCCATATAAAGTATCTGCTGAGAGCAGCAATCCAGCCAAGGGCTGAGCGCCATCGTTCCCACCCGTAAAGCTATAAAGATTGGTAAAGCCGGAGCCGTCAGTCTCGATTGCGAACACCGAGCCCCAGCCGTCGATTCCGCCGGAAGAAGTGGTCCCATAGAGTACTGTGCCCGATTGTGTCAATCCGCCCGCAGGCTGGTCTCCGTCGGTTCCATTAAAGATATAAAGATTTGTGAAACCAGTGCCATCACTGCCAACAGAGAATATTGTGCCGTAATTTCCTGCGCCCCCGGATTCGGTCGTCCCATATAACTTGTTGCCATTCAGGATCAGGCTGGCGACCGGGCTTGCCCCATCCGGTCCCGAGAAATTATGCAGCGTAACAAACGAAAGGTTTTCGAACCGCAAGAAATTCGCCACTAACGACAAGTTTCCGTTTGCAGTGAAGTTGTAGGATGGCGTTGAACTTACTACGGTTCCGTCCACTGTCCAACTCACGAACTGGTAGCTCGCATTGTTGGTCGCTGTGACCGTCACAGAACTTCCCGCTGGGTATGTTCCGCCGCCAGTAACCGTTCCCGCGTTGCCGGGAGAGGCGCTCACCGCAACCGTGTAAGAAATGATTTGGTTGAAATGAGCAACGAGCGTGATGTTCGTGCTGAGCGTAAAACTGTATGAAGACGATGAGTTTACCGGGTTTCCGTTCACCGTCCAATTCGTGAACAGATACCCCGGATTGTTCGTCGCCATCACTGTGACCGTGCTACCTCCTTGATACGTTCCGCTCCCGCCGACCGTTCCCCCATTGGTCGGAGAAGCGTTTACCGCGACTGAATAGAAGATTGGCGCGAAATTGGCAACCAGCGTTTCGTTACTGCTGACGGTAAAAGTGTAAGAAGCCAATGAACTCACAGCGATTCCGTTTTCAGTCCAATTCACAAACTGATAACCAGGACTATTTGGCGTGGCGACCACCGTGACAGAGGTGCCAGGTTGATATGTTCCCGTTCCCACAACGTCTCCCCCATTCGTGGGCGAAGCGCTGACTTCAACCGTGTCGTTAATGGGCGTGAAATTAGCAGAAAGTGTCACGTTTCCATTGACCGTGAATGTGTAAGAACCTGACGAACTGATAGAGGTGCCGTTTTCAGTCCAGTTCACGAATTGATATCCGGGATTGTTCGTGGCAGTCACCGTGGCCGAACCACCCTCTTGGTACGTTCCTCCTCCGCCAACAGTTCCTGCAATATTTGGTGAGGAATTCAAAACAACTGTGACATAGATCGGCTCGAAATCGGCCACCAGCGTCGTATTCGCGCCAGCCGTAAAGGTGTAAGAAGCTGAAGTGCTTACTTGAATTCCATCCTGCATCCAACCCACAAATTGATATCCTGGATTAGCGGTTGCCGTCACGGTCGCCGAACTGCCGCTCTGATATGGCCCGGCCCCGGCGACTGTTCCGCCATGCGCTGGAGACGTGCTGACCACGATTGTGCTTACGTTTGAGTTCGTCGGGGAAAAATTTGCGACAAGGGCGACGTCATTATTCACCGTGAATGTGTAAGAGGCGGACGAACTCACGGCGGTGCCATTGTCAGCCCAATTCACAAATTGATAGCCCGGATTGCTCGTAGCCGCGACTGTTGCCGACCCGTCCCGTGGATATGTTCCACCACCACTGACGTTGCCGTCCCCAACCGGCGATGCGCTCACTGCAACAGAATACTGCGTTCTGCCTCCATTGCCGGGTGCCGTCGGCACGCCTCCAAAATAAGGTCCCCAATTCTCGGCCCCTGGCATATAATAGACCGTAGCCGGATCATCGAAAAAAACGCCGCTGCCGCAACTGGGAGGATCACCCGAGAAATAAATAGTGGTGAGATTTGTGCAATCCGTAAATGATAAGTCGCCGAGAAAAGAGATGCCATTGCCGAAGGAAAGATTGGTCAAGCCAGTGCAGAATCCGAACGCGAAACTGCCAATGTCCGTGACGCTATCAGGGATTGTCAGGTCACCACGAAGTCCAGAACATAGTTCAAATGCTCCATCCCCGATGCTAGTAACGCTATTTGGGATCAAAATGTCAGTCAAGTGATAGCATTCCATAAAGGCGCCGGTTCCAATGCTGGTAAGGCTATTTGGAAGGGTGACGTTTGTCAGACCCAGACAATATTCAAATGCATAATTGCCAATCTGTGTGACGCTGTCAGGGATCACAACGTTGGTCAAAACGGCCCATTCAAATGCGTAATCTCCGATGCTCGCAATGCCCTGAGGGATCGTGTAACTCCCTCCGATGCCG
>DASRBR010000107.1:0-7380 GCA_035653495.1 Verrucomicrobiia bacterium | reverse complement strand
ATGTTGGCGTTTGGGGCTTCGTGTCTTCACGCGTCATTTTGACGCATTTTTGTTCCCTATCGTTCCCAATTGTCGCAGGTGTTGCAGCTTGTTGCACCTGGTTGCGGCTTGTTGCAGCTACCGGGAAAAAAATTGGAACGGAGAGGGTGAAAACTGACGTTTTCAGCTAAGGAGAGCGGACGCGCAGCAGCGCGTCCCTACCACCTGAGCCAGTTGAAAGTTGTAAGTACTTGAGATTCCGCAAAATTTCATAAAGTTGCACAAAATCCCGCAGAAAACACCCCCTCCACCCATGGCAACTCAAGGGTTAAAGCCTGCGGGTTAGGGCAATTCAACAAATCTCGTAGCTGCCGCGGCTACGGATTTACTGGAAACGCTTGAAATGACATTACGCCGCGAGCTTTTCCATTTTTTGGCCGGTGCGACTGCGATGGAGGACGTCGGCAATGTTGCGCAAGTATTGTTCGTCGGTGATGCCATCGAGGGCTTCGGAAGGGAATTCGACCTTTGCGCGAAAATGCGCAGCGAGGTCCTGGAACAATTCGAAGCGTGCCTGTGGCTCAAATTCATCGCGACGCAGCAACGCCTGCAAAACGAGCGCGGCTTCCGCCGGTGAAACGCGCTGGCGCAAACGCGCTTCCAGATGCGGATATTGGCGAAGCGAGTTGAACTTCCCGGCAAGCAGTTGATCCAAATCGGGCTCGGTGATGCGCGGGACATGGACAACGAGCGTGTTTGCGGCAAGATCGCCGAGCCGTTGCGAATTTTTGTTCAGCAGGCAGGTAACCCCGCCGACAAAATAGAAGAACGGCAAGGCGTCCACAAATCGCAACAGGTTGCGGATGACTATTTGGTTGAATTGCAGGCGCAAGCCTTCTGCATCAACGACGCGCAGGCGGAGCAATTTTTTCCCGACGGTCTGCCCGCGCCATGCCCATTCGGTCAGGACCCCGTAGCCGATGCTGATGGCGAAATATGCCAGCACCATCACGGCAGCAGCGATGTCGCCACCAACCAGCCGCAGGAAAATCAGCAGCATGCCGGCGATATAATTGAGCGCCATGATGACCAATAAATCCACGAACCATGCTCCAAAACGGGCAACCGGCCCGGCAAGCAATCGCGAGAAGACAATCCCCTCCGGGGTTTTGATGACATGGATGTTCGTTTTACCGGGCATGACGGATCAAGTTTGCTGCGCGGGCGCGTCAGCTTTTTTTCTGCCGCACATTGAAAGGAAAAGGCAGAGCAGCGTCAGTTCCACGAGGCCGAAAAGAATTTTCGCCATGTAAGGAATAACCGGCTGGTGATATTGCGAAAGGAAGGATTCGATGAACCCCGCCCAAACAAGCATCAGGCCGACGCCAAAAATCAGCGTGACCAGGTCGGGCGCGACTTCGCGCAACCGGTTGCGCATGGAATCGCGCCTGCCGCGGCCAATCAACGCCCCGGCCAGCAACAGCCCGGCCTGTCCGGCGATGAGGATGGCAGGAATTTCAATGACGCCATGCGGCAACAGCCAACCGAGCAAAAAAGGAGTTTGGCCCGCGCGAATGTAATCCACAGCCACCGCGCCGAGAATCACCCCGTTGTAAAACAGCATGATGATCGTACCGACGCCCCATGTCATGCCGAGCGCCATCGTAAAAATGGAAACACGCGTGTTGTGCGTCATCAGTTCGGCAGAAAAGGTAGTTTTGACGCCTTTGAGACGGTCTTCGGTAGCCGATTCTTCGCGCTTGACGCGTTCGGAGGGATCACCTTGAAGATGCTCAAAAGGCATCAGAACCGGCTTGGAATCAGGATCAAACGCGATGGCAAAACCGCCGAAGGCACAGCCCGCGATGGTGATGGCCAGCGAGAGCCAGAACGCGCGGACGTGGCGGCGAAATGTTTGCGGCAGGGTTTGTGTAAACCATTTCAGCGGCGAAAGGCGCTGTTGTTTTTGGCGCGTCTCGTGGATTTCGCCGTAAGCCCGGGCGATGAGACTTTCCAAATAGCGCCGTGTTTCGGGCTCGGAGGAAAAGGTGGTAATCTTGGCGAGATCGGCGGCGGTTCGCTCGTAAAGATAATGGAAATGGCGAAGTTGCTCCAGATCGAGGCGCAGGTTTGGCTCGGCTTCGAGATGCGCAAGGATTTTTTCCAACTCGGCCCAGTGCGGACGTTCGGCGGCAACGAATCGTGGAAGGTCAATGATCACAAGAGTTGCCTTTGTTTGACTCCCAGATATTGTGAAACGAGCTGCGCGCTCATTTTTTCATTTTGGAGCAGGGAGAAACGAACGCCGCGGCGTTTCAACGTCTTGTCCAGCTCACGCAAATTTTGCCACAGCAGATGACCGCCGAAATGCTGGAACAGTTCATCTTGAGTGGTGACATCGGGCCGGCTGAACAGCGGAAAAACTCCAGGCGGCTGGAGCATGTTAACAAGTATCAGATGTTGGCGGCAGATGAGGTCCATGTTGCGGACAAAGCTCGACGCGAGCAGCGGGTCATCCAGCGCAGTCAGAAAAACCAGTAGCGCGCGGCGGCGCAGGCGCAGGCGGATGAAGGTGGAAAGCTCGTCGAAGTCCGGCGTGACCGGTTGCGGCTGCAGTGTGTAAAGCGCGTCGCGGCAGGCGCTGTAATGGGCATCGCCGTTGCGCGCGCGAACGAATCTGTTCACCTTGTCACTAAAGGTGATGAGTCCGAACAAATCGCCCTGTTGCTCCGCGGCCAATCCCAAAACGAGCGCGGCAGTTACGAACCGTTCCAAAACTGTTGTTTCGGCTTGGTCCGATTTTTCAATATCCGTTTCGATGCGCGAGGAAGAATTGGATTTGGCCAACTGCGCGCGCGCGGTGAGGCGCGAAGCATCCACAATCACGTACAGTTCCTGCGTGCGCTCAATCTGGAAAATTTTGGTGACGGGCTTGCCGCGCTTGGCCGTCGCCTTCCAATGGATTTCGTCATAGCCATCGCCCGGAATGTAATCGCGCAATTTTTCGAAATCGCGTCCCTTGCCAATTTGCCGTTGCGCATGGATGCCGAGTGTTCCGCGATTAAGGAAAAGAGCGGCAAGATTTTTGCGCTCGCTGAGCAGATTGGGATAAACGCGAATTTCCAAGTGACAAGGGACGCGGCGACGAATGCCCCAAAAACCTAGCGGGGAACTGGCTTCGACGCAGGCGATTTGCAGCCGGTAATTGCCGCGTTTACGCGGGCGGCAGGTCCAATCCAAACGCGACCATTCGCTTTGCTCTGGCAGCTTTGCCATCATTTCTTCGTTCTCGGAATGGATTTCACGCGGCAACGGCAGAGCGAGCCGGATGATTTTTTCCTTTTGCCGTTCGTTGCGGATGCGCAATTCGATTTTCGCCTCCCGGTCCTTGGACATGCGCACGACTTCAGGCAATTGCACGCCGATCCCGCCAACGCTTTTGCCACCGGCCAGTGCATCTGCCAGCACGATGACACCCAGCGCGGCCACGAAACAAATGGAAATGACCGCAGCGGAAGGAATCACCGCGCCAATGAGCCCGAACGGCAGCACAATCAGAGCGACCCACATCAATAATCTGGAACGGGGAACGATCATCTTGGCACTGCGATCTGTTGCAGGATTTGCTGAATCACTTCGGGAACGCCCAGGCCTTCAATCTCAAATTCAGGACGCAGGATGATGCGATGTTCGAGCACCGGGCCGGCCATGGCCTTGATGTCGTCGGGCGTGACAAAATCGCGTCCGGAAATGGCGGCATAAGCGCGACAGCCAAGCATCAGGGATTGCGTGGCACGCGGGCCGGCGCCGACGAGGATGCTTTCGTGCTGGCGCGTCGCGCGAACGATGTCCACCAGATACCCGGTCAATTCCTCGCGCATCACAATGCCGGCCAGTTGCTCGCGCAAAACGGTGAGATCGTGCGATTGAATTACGGCTTGGACTGCGCCGCTGTTCAACGTTGCCTCGGGTGATTCCTTGCCCATCGTCCGTTGCGCGAGCATGAGTTCCTCGGCGCGTTCCGGGGCTTTCATCGTAATTTTGAGCATGAAGCGGTCTTTCTGCGCCTCCGGCAGCGGATAAGTGCCCTCGTATTCGATGGGGTTTTGCGTTGCGAACACAGTGAAGTTGGCCGGCAAATTGTGCGTTTCGCGGTCAATGCTCACAGTGCGCTCCTGCATGGCCTGCAGGAGCGCGGATTGCGTCTTGGCGGGGGCGCGATTGATTTCGTCAGCCAGCAGGAACGAAGTGAAAATGGGGCCTTTGATGAGGGAAAATTCGTTACGCTGAAGATTGAAAACGTTTGTGCCCGTGATGTCGGCGGGCATGAGGTCGGGCGTGAACTGGATGCGCGCAAACTCAGCTCCTAGCACATGCGCGAGCGTGCGGACGAGCAATGTCTTCGCGACGCCGGGCACGCCTTCGATGAGCGCATGCTGGCCAGTGAAGATGGTGATGAGGCATTTTTCGACCACATCGTGCTGGCCGATGATGACCTTGCCGACTTCGTGGCGTGCGCGGGAGAGAACGTCTTTTAAATGATCGTTATTCATGAGATTGGATTGCCGTTTTGCGTATTGCGTATTGCGTTTTCAGAAATATTTGAGGAGCTGCTGCCCGTTTCAAATATTGAGGCGCCTGAACTCCCTGTCCTCAACTCGGAACCTGGAACTCGGAACCCGGAACCGTAGGGCTCTTTTAGCACCTGACAGATCAAGCGATAAGTGGCAATCGGATTGCGCTGGCCTTGCGGAAGGCTGTTTTCCGCTTTCACCAATGATTCGACGCGCTCAAGTCTGGCAGCCGAATAATTTCCAGACACCGTCTTTTTCCATTCAGCGAAAGAGAGAGTCACCAAATCGCCGGACTTGATGTGGCGTCGCAGCAGGTTGACAAAGCCGGTTGCCGAATCTTTTCCTGTGACCGCGCGTTCTGCGCGCAATTCTTCATGCGGAGGGACAAAGCTCACCGAGTTTTTCCAGATGAACAATCCTGCGAGCAGAAGCAGTCCCGCCATGAAACCGTGCAGATGATAATTGCGCAACAGCGTCGCCACGCCGGATTGGCTTACGATGCCCAAATGGGCTTCATCGAAAACGACTTCCCGGCATGGACCGATGATCCAGGACAACAATTCGGCGTGACGGTCCTTTTGCAGCGCCTCGTTGCTCAGAAAATAGGAATCAGTCGAAAACACCACCGAGCCGCTGCCGAAATGGCGTTCTGCGAGCACAGCGTTCTTTCCTCGTGTGTAAATCACCCGCCACGAACTGTCGAGGTTGGTGAGAATCGCTCCGCTATGCCAGGAAATGCTCTCAGGGAGCGAAGGCTCATTGCGGTTCACAACATCGACAGGTTCATAGCTGTAGCCGTTCTGCGGTAATTTTTGGAAGCCGATGCCAAATCCCCAGCGTTCTTCGAGTGAAACCGTTTTATAAAACTGATCTTCCTCCGAAATCATCCTTTTCTTTTTGAGTGATTTGGCCTGTTTGACTTTCTTTTCCTTCGTTTTGTTGGTGGGGACGGTGTTGGTCGAGGTCGAATTGTTGGTTGATGTCGAATAGCTGTATGGATCTAAAAGGCCGCTGGTTTGCGGATCCAATGCAATCACCAAACGCCCGCCCCGATTCAGGAAATATTGAATTTCCTTGAAAGATTGCTCGGAAATTTCATCCCATCCAAAAGGCGACCCGGCGAGATGCAGATAGGCAACATCACGGTTGGGGGGCAGTTGATCAGTGTATTTGAAATCGCGGCTGACAATCATGTCCGGCACGCGTGCAAGGCTTTCATAAAAAGCGCTGGCACCGAGCGGATCGGTGCGCAGCGATGAATACGGCGGATAGACATCACCCGTTTCGAACCGCAGCTTAAACAGTTCCAGTATGCCGAATACAAATCCGGCCACGCAGACCAGCAGCAATATTAATGGAAAATTGCGGTTCATGCGGCGGCCTTGATCTTTTCCACGTTTACAAGAAAGTTGCCGATGATGTCCTGGTTCACATCGTGCAAGCCATACCAGACGCGGTCGAAAACAGAGACATTTTCGCCGAACAAAGAAAGTAAATCAGGCAGTGAATGGCCACGCCGGCGGAGTTCGCGTTCGTAATCGCGATTGGATTTGAATTTGGCGATGCTGCTGAGGCTGCGTGAGGCAAGGTGCGAGAGGCTCGCAAAATAAAATGCGCGCAAAGCAAGGCGAAATTCGCCGCGTCCCAGCAACTCGCGTCCGAGCTTAATCCAGCCGTCCTCGGGCAACTGGTCGGCAGCGACGTTTTCGTCTTTGAGGTCTGGGACCGGGCCAATAGCCTCGGTGCTGACGGTTTCGGGATTTGGAGATCTGTTTTGCCAGACACGAAGCAACACGATGGCCAGCACGCAAACCACCACAACTACCAGTACCACCAAAAGCGCCTGCGGAACGCCGATCCAATTGACGTTATTTGGGCTGCTGCCCAGGCTGCGCCGCGGAAACAGTTTTCGCAGCCATTTATCGAGCCAATCCAGGGCATTTTTGAGCGTGTGTTTGATCCAAGTGAGGACGCTGTCGAAAAAACGCATCACCGGTCCCTCTTTGGCATCTTCGGTGATAACTTTTTCACGCGGCATCCGCCAGGTGTATTTCGGCTGGTGAAGAACGTCCTTGATGGTTTTATCCAGCGTGGGCGCGGAAACAGCCGTTGGCTCAACTTTGGCTGGCGCAGGCTTTGGATCGGGCGCGGCAGTCGAAGGTTCGTCGGCGGCGCGGCAAGGTGAACATATCAAAATGAATGCGATTACCACGGCGGCAGCTTGCGTGGTCAACGGGGCGAGTTGTTTGAGATCGGCTTTTAAATCCTCGCCAGACTGCAATGCCTCGCCATAAAAGCAGCGAAGCAGATAAGCGGTTTTGGCGATGGGATCCACGCAAAGGTAAGTCAGACCGAGAACTGCAGTGACCATGGTCGTGTTGAACATGCTTAAGGGGCTTTGCGAATACATGGAATCAATGCCCAACAGTGTCTTGAGCAGTTCAGGCAAAAGAAAACAGGCCGACATCAAGTTCAAGAATACAAAGAAAGCGAAAGCCAGCAGCAGCACGAAGATTGCATAATTTTGCGCAGGCCACAGAGTCGATTGCTTCCATGCGCGCTTAAACACCTTGCTTATTTCGCCGGTCTCGCCATCCGTCAGTGCGGTGACATTTTGATAAAAAGCATACGCCCAGCCGAACGGGACCAGCAAGGCCAGCACCGCCAATGGCAGCATCAGCACTGCCGAAGGCTGTATTGCGGTTTGAATCACGAACATGCGCAGGCAGCGACGAATGGTCCAGCGCGACTGCTGTTGGGCAGAGATTTGTGACCGAAGACCATTGAGAAAAACCGCCTGCCAAAATTTCATCCACAGAAAAAGAAG
>DASRBR010000106.1:0-2662 GCA_035653495.1 Verrucomicrobiia bacterium | reverse complement strand
CACGATCTTGTAATGCCGGCCGATGCAGGTGATTTCCTCCTTGTTCCATTCGCCGATGATGCCGTCACTGTTCGTGGCGGCGACGATGCCATAGACCGAGCCGTTGCGCTGCCATGGTTTGATGTTGCGGTGCATGGGCGCGATGTTGTCGAGCAACTGGATCTCGACACCGACGTAAGTGAGGTTCTCGTGCGACATCGGCGCGCGGATGGCCACGCCGTTGTTGCCGTCGGGATAATATTTGTATTCGAAGCGCAGGACGAAATCTGCATATTCCTTGTCGGTCACGAGATTGTTGTGGCCTTCCTTGGGGCAGACCATGACGCCGTTGGTGACGTAATATTCCTCACCGGGCGTGCCGAGGTAAGTCCAGCCATTAAGAGTTTTGCCGTCAAAAATGCTCACAAAGCCGCGCTCAGAATTCATGCTTTTACAGGCGGTGAGCAGGCAAAGCGCCGCAAGCGAGGCGAACAATGGAAGTGAACTGCGGAAAGAAGAGATTCGTTGGAAGAGGGTCGTTCTCATGTGATTGGTCGAATTGAGAAAGAGCGTTTGATATTTGCCCGCGAGTGTCAAGCGGAGAGAATGCGTCGCTGACAAACTTTAAAAATCAAACCTTAAACTTTCCCCAATCATGGCCTGCTCATTTTGAATGTGCCGTGATCGTATTTGCAGGAGTAAGTCGAGAAGAAATTCGTCGCGTCAGCATGGCCGTCATAATGATAAATGCCGCCCGCATACCAGCCGAGATTGGCGTCGCCGCTGAAATGAAATGCGTTCGCCTGCGGTTCGACCTTGAGCTTCACCGTGTAACCAAAACTCAGCACTTTGTTGTATTTGGCATGGAACCGCGCCCGATACATGCCATCCTCGCTTCTCGTGACCACGCAACGCAATTCGCCAGTGTGATGATTGACGTCACTTAGCCAAACGCCCTGCCAACGGCCTTCCATGCTGCCAGGCGGCGGCGATATTTCGGCGGCTTTTTTCCAATCGTGGCTGAAACTGGTGCAACCGCCGGCGAAAAAAAGAACTGGCAGAAGAAGAATGCGGACGACTTGACTCGAGATTCGCGCAAAGAAATTGGACATGCTGCGAATATATCATGAGTAGTAATGAATTCGACACTTTTTGACGCGGCGTTTCGTCTCGACACTATTTCGCCGGAGTGACAAATTGCACGACACACAATCGAATGTTTCACGCATGGCATCGTCAAAATTTTTAACATGAAAAAACTCTCGCGTCGCAGATTTCTCGGCAAATCAACGCTGGCTGCAGGTCTTGCGCCCATTGCGCTCAGCCAGGTCGGTCCCTTCATACGCTCGGTTCGCGCTGAAGAGCCTGGACCGAACGATAAAATCCGCCTGGGCGTCATCGGCTGCGGTGGGCAGGGCTTGTACGATTTCAAGGATTTCCTCTCCAATCCCGAGGTGGATTGCGCCGTGGTTTGCGATGTCGATGACAAGCACATCGCGATGGGTTTGGACGCGCTCGAAAAAGCTCGCGGCAAAAAAGCCGATTCAACGAAGGAATTCCGCGACGTGCTCGACCGCAAGGACGTTGACATCGTGCTCGTCGCCACGCCGGACCATTGGCACGCGATGCCGACTGTTTATGCCTGCCAGGCGGGCAAGGACGTCTATGTCGAGAAGCCGCTGGCCAAGACGATTGATGAAGGCAATGCCATGCGCGAAGCGGTGCGCCGGCACAATCGCGTGGTGCAGATGGGTTCGCAATGGAAAAGCTGCAAGCACATCATCGAGGCGACTGATTTGATCCGCGCGGGCAAGATCGGCAAGGTCCACATGGTGCGCGGTTGGGCATATCTTGATTGGGTCGGCAGCATTGGAAATCCCGCGGATTGTCCGCCGCCGCCCGGCGTTGATTACGATCGATGGCTTGGGCCCGCCCCGAAACGACCCTTCAACCCGAACCGGTTCCATTTCAATTTCCGTTGGTTCTGGGATTACGCGGGCGGACTGATGACTGATTGGGGCGTGCATCTCATCAATATGATGCTGATGGGCATGGGGCCGGACGCGCCGCTGAACGTTTTTTCAACCGGCGCAAAGTACATCACAGACAACACCGAAACGCCCGACTCGCAGATTGCCGTCTATCAATTTCCCGATTACATGCTGGTTTGGGAACATAGAAAGGGACTGAACAACGGATTAAACGGACGCTCTTGGGGCGTGGAATGGAACGGCGCGGACGCGACCATCATTCTGAATGACGAAGGCTACCAAATCATTCCCGAGCCCAAGGGCAGCGGAAATATCGACGGCGCCAAAAAACCCGGCAGCGGCAATCCGCATCCGGCGCACGTGCGCAATTTTCTGGATTGCGTCAAATCACGTCAGCAACCGGTGCTCAATCTTGAGATTGGCCAGCACGTCTCGACCGTCGCGCATCTTGGGAATATCGCTTATCGCACCGGCCGAAAGATCCATTGGAACGCCGAGAAGCAGCAAATCGTCGGCGATCACGAAGCGAACCAGTTGGTTGGAGTGAAATATCGCAAGCCATGGCATTTGCCTTACGCCCGGATGGCGTAGGCGCTCGTTCACACGTTACTCAACTGCCCGGTGGAATCGCCGAAGCGTTCGAGTTTGCGCAACCCCAACCGGTCGGCCATGCTCATGTAGAGATTGCACAT
>DASRBR010000105.1:0-3321 GCA_035653495.1 Verrucomicrobiia bacterium | reverse complement strand
AAGCGTCGGGGACGTGATGGTTCGCGAGCCAGCCGCTGAGAGCTTCCGCGCGGTCGCTGCGTTCGAGATGGTCCAAAACCGGCGGCTTGGCCAGGCGTTGAAACGCCTCTTCGGATGCGGCCAGCAAACCTTGCCAATGCTCGTGCTCCAGTTCCTGGGTGAGTTCGCAAAGAAAGGTCTGGACCTTGTCCATCGTCTGCTGCAAATGCGCTGCCGCACGGCGCGCCGCGGCAGCGGGATTGTTCAGTTCGTGCGCCAAACCGGCCGCCATCGTGCCAAGGGAAACCAGCTTTTCCCGTTGTTGCGTGAAACCCTCAAGGTTGCGCAGACGGCTCGCGGCTTCGCGAAAGATTTCGCGCGCGACGGAACGGCACGTCGTCAGCATTTGCCAGAAATGTTCCTCGTCCAGCCGGAACAGGCGGCTCGGTTTTGAAACGCGAATCGTCGAAAGCCACGGAATGTCCAGCAAAAGCATGATCTCGCCCAGAAAATTCCCGGCCTTGGCCGTGCCCATCAAAATCGTCTGGCGATCGTAATTGCGAATGATGCGGATTTCTCCTTCAAGGAGGACATAAAAGAAGCCGGTACGCTTCCCGTCAGTGGCCAGCACGGTTCCAACCGGCAATTCGACGACTTCGCCAGGCCTGATGCAGTCCAACTGTTCGTCGGTCAAATTTGCGAACAATGGCGTGGCGCGGACTTGTTGGATGGTGGCATTGTCCATGGTCATTGCAGGCCGAGATATTCGTGAACTAGCTTCACCGCCATCGCCCCTTCGCCGACGCCGGAAGTGACACCTTTGGCGGAACGATGCCGCACATCGCCCGCGACAAAAATTCCCGGCACGCTCGTTTCAAGATAGAACGGCTCGCGATCAGTGTGCCAGCTTGATGGCAGCTTGCCTTCGCGAACAAGATGCTGGCCCGACAGGATGTAACCTTGGGAATCCCTCTCGACGATGCCTTCCAGCCAGTCCGTGCGCGGAATTGCGCCTGCGTAAATGAGCAATGCGCTGGCAGAAACCTTTTCTTGTTTGCAGGTTTTGTTGTCCTGGATGGCAAGGGATTCGCAATGATCAGCGCCTTCGACCGCGACGACGCTGGTGTTGAGCCTCACCGAAATATTTTTCGTGGAGGCGATCTGGTTTTCCAGATATTGCGACATGGTGGCGGAAAGCGAATTGCCGCGCACCAGCATCGTCACCTGCCGCGCAAATTTCGAAAAATACATGGCTGCCTGCCCGGCGGAGTTCGCGCCGCCAACGATGTAAATATCGCCATCCCGATGAGAAAAAGCCTCTGACATCGGAGCATAATAATAAACTCCCGCGCCAGAAAGCCGGTCAATCCCCGGCACATCAAGTTTTCTGAACGCGATGCCGGTCGCGATGACCAGGGCGCGGCAGCCGATTTCTCCGCCATCAGCCAAAGTCAGCACGCGTGAAGGGCCTTCGATGCGCACGCCTTTCACTTCCTGCGGCGCGAGAATCTCCGCGCCAAATCGTCGCGCCTGCGCAACCGCCCGCCGCGCCAGATCGCCGCCGCTCAAGCCAACCGGAAAACCGAGATAATTTTCAATGCGCGAACTGCGTCCAGCTTGTCCGCCGGGAGCCTCGCGTTCCACCAGCAGCGTATGCAGACCGTCCGCAGCGCCATAAACCGTGGCGGCCAAACCAGCCGGCCCGGCTCCAACCACCACCAAATCATAGAACGGGAATTCCGCCTTCGTTCGCAATCCCAGCTTGTGCGCCACGTCAACCACCGGCGGATTTTTCAGCACGGAGCCGTCGGGAAAAACGACCACCGGCAGGGACGAACAATCTGCCCCGGCAGTTTTCACGAGCTTTTTGGCCTCTTCTTCCGTCTCGATATTCAGCCATTGATGCGGCACGAAATTGCGCCCAAGGAAATCGCGAAGTTCGCTCGAATGCGGCGACCATTGATGCCCAATCACCCTCACGCCTTCAAACGTGGGATGATACGATGCCTGCCAATCATCGAGCATGTCGTCCACGACGCCGTAAAGACGTTCGTCAGGCGGGTCCCATGGCTTCATCAGCCAATGGTCCACTTGAACATCGTTGATGGCGCGAATCGCGGCGTCGGTGTCCGCATAAGCGGTCAGCAACGCGCGCTTGGCGTCCGGGTAAATTTTGATGGCCTGTTCCAAAAACTCGACGCCAGACATGTGCGGCATTCTTTGGTCCACCAGGAAAAGGGCCACGGTTTCGTTGCGCAATTTCAATTGTTTCACCGCCTCAAGCGCCGAAGCGCCGGAATCGGCGGAGATGACCTTGTAACGGTCGCCATATTGACGGCGCAGGTCGCGCTCGACCGCGCGCAACACATCCGGGTCATCGTCTATCGTCCATATCACCGGTTTTGGCATAATTTATTTCCCGAATTTCATTTCCCAAATAATTTGCTCCAAAAGGACCTGCGCCCCGTTCCCACTTCCGGAACCAGCGATTGAATGTGCCGTGAAAGCGTTTCAAAATCATCATCGGCATCGTACATCAATTCATTGATGAATAATGTTGGCGTGCTGGCGACTCCGCTGCGTTGCGCGCCCGCGACATCGGCCTGGATGTGTTCGAGATGCGCATGGCCTGAAATGTCACGTTCGAGTCGAACGTAATCCAAACCCAGCAGGCTGCAAGCGGCAGGAAGGCGGTCTAAGTCGAAGTCGTTTTGCGCCTGAAGCAAGTACGCGTGCATCTGCCAAAACTTGCCTTGAGCGGTCGCGGCTTCGGCCGTTTCAGCGGCCAGTTGGGCCAAAGGATGCTTCGTGAACAAGGGAAAATGACGGAACACATAACGAATGTTATCGCCAAAGCGCCCTTGCAGCCTGGTAATGACCTGGTGCAGCGCTGCGGTAAAGGGACATTGATAATCGCCGTACACAACGAGCGTTGCCGCGGCCGAATCCACACCCTGCATGTGATCACTCGCCGAAACCGGCACAGCCAGCGCATGATGAAATAATCCGTCGTTCACGTTCAGGGAAGTAATTATGGCGAGGTTCGTGACCGTTGTCCAACTGCGCGGACATTAGAAAGACGGTGAGTGTCAAACAACTTCCGCGACGCGAGGCGGGGGGGAGGGTGTTTTGGGCGAAAAGATTGGAAACATCCAACAACCAACACCGAACTCCGAACGCCCAATGATCCAAGGGCGTCCTGGCTATTCAGCGTTCGATGCCTGCCCCGACATTGGATGTCGGGGTTCATGTTCGGCGTTCGATGTTTCATTACAACAGGGAGGAGGGGGTATTCGGCGGGACGACCCGGGTCCGTGTTTGGAGTCCCGCCTTCAGGCGGTG
>DASRBR010000104.1:0-13748 GCA_035653495.1 Verrucomicrobiia bacterium | reverse complement strand
CGGGCTGACGCCTTCAACCTGGCTCAACTTTTGCGCCACGATATTGTTCGCATATTCGAAAACTTGCACGATCGGCATCGTGTCCGACGTCATCGCCATGATCATGATCGGAGAATCGGCGGGATTATACTTGCGATAAGTGGGCGGGCCGGGAAGGTCGAGCGGAAGATCGCTGCTGGCGGCGTTGATGGCGGCCTGCACGTCGCGCGCCGCGCCGTCAATATTGCGGTTCAAATCAAATTGCAACGTGATGCCCGCTCCGCCCAGGGTGCTGACGGATGTCATTTCGTTGACGCCGGCGATCTGGCCGAGGCGTTTTTCCAGCGGCGCGGCCACGGCGGAAGCCATCGTGGCGGGGTCAGCGCCAGGAAGGGACGCGCCAACGGAGATGGTCGGCGAATCCACGCGCGGCATGGATGCCACCGGCAGGAACCGATACGCCACGATTCCCATGGCGAACAGACCCATTGCCAGGAGCGAAGTGGCAACGGGACGTCGAATGAACGGTTCGGAGATGTTCATGACGGCTGAAGGTCCGTTTCCGGTTCGACCGCAACTTCACCTTCGTGTTCGTTCGGTTTCAATTCAGGCGAACCAAGCCAGCGCCGGATCCGTTGTTCGGCGCGGTCCAGATACAGGTAAATGACGGGCGTGGTGTAAAGCGTCAGAAATTGCGAAAGCAACAAACCGCCGACGATGGAAATGCCCATCGGCTTGCGCAGTTCCGAGCCGGTGCCGTTTTCCAACGCGAGCGGCAGCGCGCCCAGCAGCGCGGCCATCGTTGTCATCATGATGGGCCGAAAGCGCAGGAGACACGCCTTGTAAATGGATTGTTCCGGCGGCAAACCTTCGTCGCGTTCGGCTTCGAGCGCGAAATCGATCATCATGATGGCATTTTTCTTCACGATCCCGATGAGCAGGATGATGCCGATCAAGGCGATCAGCGAAAGGTCCTGGTGAAAGATGAGCATCGCCAAAAGCGCGCCCACGCCGGCCGAAGGAAGGCTCGACAGAATCGTGATCGGATGGATGTAGCTTTCGTAAAGCACGCCCAAAACGATGTAAATCACCACAATCGCGGCAAGCAACAGATAAGGTTCGCTCGCGAGCGACGAACGAAATTCCGCCGCGCTGCCTGAGAAGG
Organism: Verrucomicrobiia bacterium; assembly: GCA_035653495.1. GTDB lineage: Bacteria > Verrucomicrobiota > Verrucomicrobiia > Limisphaerales > Pedosphaeraceae > DATAUW01. Next base: position 12,604 of record DASRBR010000104.1, on the reverse strand, counting down.
TGGTGGTGACTGTTGGCGGCATTTCAATGTCCTTTTGCGCTTGTTGAATGGCGTTGACTGCCGCGCCCAATGAGCTGTCCCGGCTCAGGTTGAACGAAAGCGTGATGGCGGGAAATTGTCCTTCGTGACTGATGGCCAGCGGCGCGTTCACGGTCTTGAGTTTCGCAATGGCGCTCAACGGGACCATCCGGCCCGTGGTCGATTTCACATACATTTTATCCAAGGCGGCGGGCGTGAGTTGAAAATCGGGAGAGGATTCCAGAACAACGCGGTATTGATTGAGCTGGGTAAAAATAATGGAAACCTGCCGCTGGCCAAAAGCGTCGTAGAGCGTGCCATCGATTGCGGCCGGAAGGACATTCAGCCGCGACGCCTGGTTGCGGTCCACGTCAATGTAAAGCTCCAGCCCGGCGGTTTGTTGATCGGACGCGACGTCCGCCAGCTCGGGCAATTTTTCCATCGCGCCGAGCAATTTCGGCGCCCATTCGTTTAGCTCAGCCGCATCGGCATCCTGCAACGTGTATTGGTACTCGGTGCGGCTCACGCGGCTGTCAATCTGCACATCCTGCGCGGCCTGCATGTAAAGCGAAATGCCCTCGATGTTTTTCGTGGCTTCTCGGAGTCGCGCAATGATTTCGTCCGCGCTGGATTTGCGTTGTTCGCGCGGCTTGAGATTGATGTAAAGGCGCCCGCTGTTCATTGTCGGGTTCACCGTGCCCGCGCCGACAAACGAAGCGACCTGCGCCACGTCGGGGTCCTCGCTGACCTTGTCTGCGATGAGATGTTGCCGCGCGAGCATCGCCTGGAATGAAATGGTCTGCGAGGCATCGGTGACGCCTACAATCAATCCCGTGTCCTGTTCCGGCAGCAATCCCTTGGGCACGATGATATAAAGCCAAATCGTCGCGACCAGCGTGACGACGGCGACCATCAATGTAAAAAATTGATGCCGCAAAACCCATTTCAAGCCGCTGTCGTAAGCGCCGAGCATTCCCTGAAACATTCTTTCGGTCGCATGATAAAACTTGCCTTGCTTGCTTTCGTCCTCCGGTTCCAAAAATCGCGCGCACATCATTGGCGTGAGCGTGAGTGAAACCAGCGCTGAAACGCCAACGGCAACGCTCAAGGTGATGGCGAATTCGCGGAACAAACGTCCCACGATGCCCGTCATGAAGAGCAGGGGAATGAACACGGCCACCAGCGAGATGCTCAACGAAACGACCGTGAACCCGATTTGCTTCGCTCCCTTCAACGCCGCTTGCAGCGGCGGTTCACCAGCCTCGATGAATCGCACGATGTTCTCAATCATCACGATGGCGTCGTCCACGACGAAGCCGGTCGAAATCGTCAATGCCATCAGCGAAAGATTGTCCAGGCTGAAGCCGACGAGCTTCATGATGCCGAACGTGCCGATGACCGCCAATGGCAACGCCACGCTCGGAATCACCGTCGCCCAGAATTTTCTAAGGAATACGAAAATCACCATGACGACCAGCGCGACGGTCAGGAGCAATGTGAATTGCACGTCGGCAATGGAGGCGCGAATGGTTTCGGTGCGGTCGGTGAGGATTGAAACCTTGACGGCGGGCGGAATGGAAGTTTTGAGTTTTGGCAATAAGGCCTTCACCCGGTCGGCGGTCTGGATTATGTTCGCGCCCGGTTGACGCTGAATGTCCAACAGCACGGCAGGTTTTTTGCCGACCCACGCCGCCAGATGCGTGTTCTCCACGTTATCGATGCTGGTGCCGATGTCTTTCAACCGCACCGGCGCGCCGTTTTTGTAGGCGATGATGACATTGGCATATTCCGACGCGGAAAAGATCTGGTCATTCGCGCCAATGGAATAAGTCTGGCGCGGCCCTTCGAAGCTGCCCTTGGGAATGTTGATGTTATTGTTCACCAGCGCGGTGCGGACATCTTCAAGGCTCAATCCCAGGGCAGCGATGACCGCGGGATTGATTTGGACGCGCACGGCTGGCTTTTGATTGCCTTCAATGGTCACCAAACCGACGCCGCTGACTTCGCTCAACTTTTGCGCGAGCACCGTGTCGGCAAGGTCATTCACCTTGTCCAACGGCAACGTGTCCGAAGTGATTTCAAGGGTGAGAATGGGCGTGTCGGCGGGATTGACCTTGCTGTAAATGGGAGGGTTGGGCATGCCCGTTGGTAAAACGCCTTGCGCGGCGTTCATCGCGGCCTGCACGTCCTGCGCGGCGGCGTCGATGTTGCGGTCAAGAACGAATTGCAACGTGATGTTCGCCGTGCCGAACGAACTGATCGACGTCATCTGCTGCAATCCACTGATCTGGCCGAATTGCGTTTCCAGCGGGGTCGTCACCGAAGAAGCCATCACGTCCGGGCCCGCGCCGGGATATTGTGCCGTCACCTGGATGGTCGGAAAATCCACCGGCGGCAGCGCGGAAATCGGCAGCATGAAATACCCGAGCATGCCCATGATGATCACCCCGACCATCAGGAGCGAAGTGGCTATCGGACGGTGGATGAAAGGTTCGGAGATGTTCACTGCACTGAATCGTTGGAGCGCGAATCAACACTCCCGGATTTCTCGGGTGAAACGATCCGGATTTGCGAGCCGTCCTGCAATTTATATTGCCCGTCCACGACAATGCGCTGCCCCTTCGTCAAACCCGACGTGATCAACGCGTCCGGCCCGGTGACATCCGGCGAGACGGTGACCGACTGCATCTTCACGTGCAATACCGCCCCATTATCAGCGCCGGCTTGTCCGCCATGAGTTTCGCCATCGGAATTTGCCTTTTGTGTGTGCGCTTGCGCGTGCTCGGAAGGATTTGTTTCGCCTGAACCCGAATGCCTGCCTTTGCCGCCGGTTTTGCCCGGATTGGAAGCGCCTTCATCAATCACGAAAACGTAAGCGCCGCTCGGGCCGCGTTGAACAGCCGGAGTTGGCACAACGAGGCCGTTGGTAACGGTGGTCAGCAGCAGGCGCGCGTTCACGAATTCACCGGGCCAAAGCCGGTTTTTCTCGTTCGGAAAATTCGCCTTGATGCGAATGGTTCCCGTGCCGATGTCAATCTGGTTGTCAATCACCGCCAACGTTCCTTCGTCCAATATTTGGTTGTCCTCGCCATCCACTGCGAGGACTTTCACCTGGCCGTTGTCCGGCATGTTGCGATGGATTGCCTCGAGCTTTTGTTCGGGAAGGGTAAAAACGACTGAGATGGGCTGAAGCTGCGTGATGACGACCAGGCCGTTCGTGTCCGTCGCGTGGACCATATTGCCCTGATCAACCAAACGGATGCCGGTGCGGCCGGTGATGGGTGACGTAATCGTGCAATATTTAAGATTCACCTCTGCGCTTTCAATGGCCGCCTGGTCGGCCTTGACGGTGGCATCCAACTGGTCTGCCAGCGCTTTTTGCGTGTCATAGACCTGTTGCGCGTCAATCTTCGCGGCAAGCAAATCCGTTTCGCGCTTCAACCCGATTTGCGCATTCACCAATTGCGCTTGGTCTTCCGCTTTCTTCGCCTTCGCCTGGTCCAACGCGGCCTGGTACGGGGCCGGGTCGATCTGGGCCAGCAAATCGCCCGCGTGAACATCCTGCCCTTCAACAAACGCCACCTTCTTCAACTCGCCGTCCACGCGGACTTTCACGGTGACGGTATTGTAGGCCTGGACAGTCCCCAAACCGTCCAAATAAATCGGAACATCCTTTTCCTCCACCGCCCCGGCTAGAACTGGAACCATCGGCTGGCGCGCAAAGTTCTTGGCTCCAGCCGCAGCCAAGGCCTGACGCTTTTTCACGCCCCAATATGTCAGTCCTGCAATGATGCAAAGCGCCGCCACCATGATCCACACGGTGCGCGAAGATTTCTGAGGCAATTCAATCTTTACCCCCCCAGTCTGCGGCGCGTCCGGCTTGCGTTCCCTTTTTGGTTTAGGCGCAGGGGGCGGTTTCTGAGTTTGCATTTTTTCGTCAGTCAGCATAATTCCGGCATTCCAATAAAACGATGAATATCGTTATTCTTAATGAGGCAGACAAGGTCAATAAGTTACATTTTTAGTATCGCGCTGACAACCACTTGGGAATTTGGGATTTATGAAGGCTTGGAAGCAAATCTGCTTCATTAACAAAAGATGACATGTGCGTATTTCGTATTGCGTGTTGCGGGACCAAGCTGGCGTTCAACACGCAACACGGTTCACGCAATAAAGCTTGGAGAAAATCGCAAATCGTAAATCGCAAATCGCAAATTAGAACATGACCTGGAGCCTGCTCTATCTCATCAGCGAATGGGTCATCCGGTTGGTCATGCTCGTTTACGTCCCGCAACGGCGCAGCGCCGCCGCCTCCCGCACCTGGCTGCTGCTCATTTTCCTGCTGCCATGGCCGGGGCTGGTTCTCTACGCGATTTTTGGCCGCATCTACGTTTCCAAACGCCGCATCGCCCTGCAACTTCGCGCCTCGCAACACATCCGCGCCGTGCAGGCCCAAATGGGCGAACGCGCCTTCGCCCAATCGAAATTGCCGCCCGATTCCGCCGCCATCTCCAGGCTTGCCTCGCACCTCGGCGATTTCGAGCCCTTCGGCGGAAATCATGTCGAACTTCTCACTGATTACGACGCTGCCATTGACGCAATCGTCACCGACATCCATTCCGCGCGGCACCACGTCCATTTGTTGCATTACATTTTCAGCGACGACGAAACCGGCCAAAAAGTCTGCAACGCGCTGATTGAAGCCGCCAAACGCGGCGTCCAATGCCGCGTGTTGATGGACGCGGTCGGCTCGCGCGAAGCCTTGAAACGCCTCGCGCCAAAACTTCGCGAGCACGGCGTCGAGGTGAATGCCGCGTTGCCCGTCAGTTTTTTCCATCGCAACCCCGCGCGGTTCGATCTCCGCAATCATCGCAAAATCGTCGTAATTGACGGCCAGACCGGCTACACCGGCTCGCAAAACATCGTCAATCCAGGTTTCGTGAAGGGCTTTCCCAACGAGGAACTCAACGTGCGCGTCACCGGCCTGGTCGTAGCGCAACTGCAGGCCATTTTTCTCGCGGACCATTATTTCGAGGCAGGCGGAAGGCTGGAGCATCCCGAACTTTTTCCCGAACCCATCGTCGCGGGCGAATCCATCTGCCAGACGGTCCCCAGCGGACCCGGTTATCAGCGAGAAAACGGCCAGGAACTTTTCATCACGCTTCTTTACTCGGCGCGAAAACGCATCGTCATCACTACGCCCTATTTCGTGCCCGACGAACCGTTCCTCCAAGCCGTCCAAAACGCGGCCTTTCGCGGGGTCGAAGTGGACCTTGTCCTTTCCGCGCACGCCAACCAGACGCTTACGCAATGGGCCCAACGCTCCTACTACGACGAGCTGCTCAGCTCAGGCATCCGCATTCACCTGTATGAACCGCGCTTTCTCCACGCCAAGCACATCAGCATTGACGACCATATCGTCGTGGTTGGCTCGATGAACATTGACATCCGCTCCTTCGCGTTGAATGCCGAGGTGAACATGATCATTTACGATCCCGTCGTTGCCGGCAAATTGCGCGCGGTCCAGCAAAATTATTTCGCCCACAGCCGCCGGTTGAGCCCGCTCGAATGGAGCAACCGTTCACTGGCTGTCCGCACCCTGCAAAGCATGGCGCGATTGGCCGATTCGCTGTTGTGATTCTGTTCAGCGGACCAAACCCCCTGAATCTCAACCGAGTCAGAAAAAGGTTAGAGCAAGGCTCGCCCTCACCCCGGCCCTCTCCCTCAAGGAGAGGGTGAACCGGCTTACGCTTACGAAATCACAAGCCAACGGTCGTAATCAACCCTTGTAGAAATTGGCTGTGGGCCTGGCCAAAATCCGCGACTATTTAATCTTTAAACGCGTGAGTTTTTCCCCCTCTCCCAGGGGGAGAGGGTTGGGATGAGGGCGAGCAATCGTCTGATTTTTCTTCTCTTTCACTTCTGCAGGCTGCGTGTATTCTGGCAAAGGATGTGGCGCGCGTTGTTGCAGAGCCGCAAAGATTTCTCCGCGAACAGTTTCAGCGTTCCGCCGCAAACGGGAATTCCAAAAACGCAATTCCAAAATGCCTTTCGTTTTCAAGAATTCAGTGCGTTGTAGGTCATGAGCTTGTCTGGCCGGATGACCGTGGCCATGGCCGTCCAACTCAATGGAAAGACGGGCTTCTTCACAGAAAAAATCCAGTTCATATGGGCCGAGCGGATGCCAGCGGCGGAATTTGTATCCGCTAAATCGCCGGTTGCGTAGCCAGCGCCACATTACTTTTTCTGCCCATGTTCCTTTTTTGGCTCACGCCCCAACCATTGCATGTTAACCGAATCAAGAAAAGGTTAGAGTAAAGCTCGCCTCACCCGGCCCTATTTCAGTTTCTTGAATTTATGAGTTCTTTCTTCGCTGTCCGTGTTTGTTCTGTGTTTCATCCGTGGCTGAATTGAATCTTTCCGGCGATGGGGGAGAGCTCGTGTGAGGGGAAGAAAATCACCCGATTTACTTTCCCTCCTCATGCACCACGCGGGCGATGCGGCGGTCCGGCACAAGCCACATCAACGCCACCACCACGTAAATGCATCCGGAAATCCACGGTTGAATAAACGCCAGATCGATCGCCGCGATGTAAAGCACGAGAGAAAGCTTGCCTTTCAAATCCCTTCCGATTGCCCTGGCCAATTTCGAGTCCGGTCCTTCGGTCGCGATGACGACGTGCTGCAGGATGTAATAGGCCATTGCGGCCATGAACATCACCGCGCCATACAATGCCGCGGGGATGGTCGCCAGATGCGTTTTGCCCATCCAGCCGGTGACGAACGGAAACAAGGACAGCCAGAAGAGCAGGTGAAGATTTGCCCACATCATCGCGCCGTTCACCCGGTGCGCGGCCTTGATGAGATGATGATGATTGTTCCAATAGATTCCCACGTAGGTGTAGCTCAAGATGTAAGTCAGGAACACGAGCCATTTGGATTTCAAGGCGGTCAGCGTCGCGCTTTCGGGCAAATCCAATTGAAGAACCATGATGGTGATGATGATGGCCAGCACGCCGTCGCTGAACGCCTCGAGCCGGTTCTTTTCCATGGCCGGATGTTACGCAATCCATGGACTGCGGCAATCCTCTTTGGAAATTCCGGGAAAAGCATCACCTAGGACAGTTTATGTCCTACCACCTTGGTATAATCGCGTGTGTGATGTACAAATCTAGAACTGCAGCGCGCCGCGCCCCGGAATTCGCCAAGAAAGTGCCACATTGGCTTGTCGCCCGATCGACGTCTCTATTTTCGCGCTGTCTCAACATTGGCGCCGTTTCTCGCCATTTTTCTCGCCGAGGAAAGGCCCGTATTCCTTGATTTTTCCGCTTTTCCCTCTCTTCCTGCTTTTTTTGACGGGGGGAGGGGGGTGAAAAAAACCAAGTACCCAAAGACCCAAATACCCAAGAAAAATCCAAATGCAGAATTGAATTGGGTGCAGGCTCCGCCTGCTATTTTAGACTTCTAATCCTTTTGCACTTCCGGCAAGTTGCGGCGAGGCCAATTCAAAAATTATGCGCATACTGATTGCCACCATTACGGCGGGAGGCGGACATCTCCAAGCAGCGGCCGCGCTGGACGAAGCCTGGCGCGCCTTGCGCCCGAACGATGTTGTCGAACGCGTGGATGTCCAGAAATTTTTCTCGCCGCTCCATCGCAAGGTCCACAGCGACGGCTACATCACGCTCGTCGAACGCGCGCCGGAGCTTTGGGGCATGGTGTTCAAGAAAACCGACAATCCCAAGCTGGTGCGGCGTCTTGCCAAATTCCGCAAAACATTCCCGCCGCAAAGCACGATGCGGTTCATCAAATTTGTAAAACAATTCAAGCCGGATGTCGTTTTCTGCACGCATTATCTGCCGGTCGAAATCCTCGACAAGGCGCGCGAGAAATGGGAGGGAACGCTGCCGCTGGGCGTTTGCGTGGTGACGGATTTCGAAGCGCATGCGCTTTGGATGGGCGAAGCGGCGGATTTTTATTGCGTCGCCGCCGAGGAAACCAAGGCCCGCCTCGTTGCGCGCGGCGCGACGCCGGAGAATGTCGTCGTCACCGGCATTCCCATCGCCGCAAAATTTTCCAAACCGATCGATGCCGCCGCGGTGCGCAAACGCGCGGGCCTGCGCGATGATTTGCCGACGTTGCTCGTTCTTGGCGGAGGTTTTGGCATGGGGCCGGTCGCGGAAATTTTGGGCGAACTCGACAAGGTCGAGCACGATTTCCAAACCATCGTTGTCGCCGGGCGCAACCAGGAATTGCGCCGCGAATTGGCCGTTCACGATCACAAACATCCCACGCACGTGCTCGGCTTTGTCACCAACATGCACGAGTTGATGGCCGTCTCCGACCTTATCATCACCAAGCCCGGCGGACTCACCACTTCCGAAGCGCTCGCTTTGGGCAAGCCGCTGTTCATCTTGAATCCGATTCCCGGCCAGGAAGCTGCCAACAGCGATTTTCTGCTGGAGCGCGGCGCGGCAGCCAAGGTGAATCGCGTGGAAGATTTGCCATTTCGCCTAAATCAATTGCTCGGCTCGAAAAAACTTGTGGAGATGGGCAAATGCGCCCGCATTTTGGGCCGACCGGATGCCGCGCAGGACATCTGCAAGGAAGTGTTGCGACGTGTCGAGACAACGACGCAAAATCGGTAGTAGCGCAGGCATTCCTGCCTGCTGTATCGCCGACATTCGTGTCGGCGATGGAATAGCTTGCCCTTCGCAGGCTGGAAAGCCTGCGATACGCCGACAAGAATGTCTGCGCTACATTAGCCGGCCGCAAAAATTGGATTTGTAATTGAAAAACTAGAAACATGAAAATCCCCGGCCTGTATTTGTTGATGCGCGGGGTGGTCGGTATTGCGCTGGGATTTTATTTCCGGCGCATCGAACGCTTTCATCCTGAGCGCGTCCCGTTGCATGGGCCGGTTCTGTTCACCTGTAATCATCCCAATTCGCTTACCGATTCGTTTCTTGTCGGCGATGCCGTGCCGCGCAAGGTCAACTTCGTCGCAACCGTGCAACTTTTTCAATTCAAGCCGCTCAAGTGGCTGCTCACCAATTGCGGCGTCATTCCCATCAACCGCGTGAAGGACGACCCGCGCGCGATGCGCACCGTGGCCGACACGTTCGAGGCGTGTTACCGCGTGCTCGAACGCGGCGAAGCCATCGGCATTTTTCCCGAAGGCATCACGCACGATGACCCGCAGCTCAAGACCGTCAAGACGGGCGCGGCGCGAATGGCTTTGGAATTGGAGCATCGCCACGGCGGGAAGCTCGGCCTGCAAATCGTTACCGTCGGCCTCACCCTTTCGGCGAAGGAAAAATATCGCAGCGAAGCGCTCGTGAATTTTGGCGAACCGATTCGGGCGGCGGATTTTTTACTCGGTTATCCCGAGCGCAAAAAGGAATGCATCAACCAGTTGAACGAGGCCATCGAGCAGAGCATCCAATCGCTTATTTTGCACATCCCGCAAATCGAGCACGCGCGCATCGTCGAGGCGGTGAAGCGGCTTTATCTTGAGCGCTTGCGTGACGAAGACAGGGCGCTGTCCGGACCCATGTTGCCCGGCGCGGAGGAGTTGACTTTGACGCAGCGCATCGTGCGCGCCGTGGAACGGGTTTATCAAACCGACCCGGAACGCGCCGCGAATTTCGTTCACAAACTGGACCTCTATGAAAAATGGCGCGCGCGGTTTAATCTTTCCGACGAATCGTTGGCCAGCACGCCGCAAAAGCGCCGGCTCGCGCGTCAGGCTTTCGTCTGGGCAATGATGGCCATCCTTGGCGCGCCGATCGCGCTTTACGGATGGGCGCATCGTCTTTTGCCATTTTGCGTGGTGGCCTGGTCAGTGAAGAAATTCGCACATGTGGACAAGCACAAGGCGCAAACTTCGACTGCAGCCATCATTGCCGGAGTGGTGAGCTTCACCTTTTTCTACGCGCTTTACGCGTGGGTGTTTCACCTGTTCTTCGACTGGCACACAACAATTTGGTACATCCTCACGCTGCCGCTGGCCGGGATCATTTCGCATTATTACGTGCGCGAACTGCGTCGCTTGAGCGCAGGATGGCATGACACGTTGATCTTGTTGCGGACGCCCGCAGCCGCGCGGAGATTGGTGGCATTGCGGGCAGAATTGATTGCCGAGATTGAAGCCGCTGCGGCCAATCTCAGGCAATCGCGAACAGAAACGGATCAAACAACTGTGACCAGGGCATCGTAAGCCGCGACCGTCGCTGCGCCATAAGCCGCATGTTGCGCCATCGGAAGAGCAATTTGCTTGCTCTCATGTTCCCAAACGGGCGGCATGACACCGGAGGCGGGCAGCCAGCCAAGAAAACCGACGGCCCAATTGAGCAGGCCCAGCGCGATGCCGTCGCGTATCGCCCCGCCGCCCCTCGGATGCAAAAGCGAATACAACGCGCCGAAAGTCATGCCGTAGCCGATGCCCAAAGATTTGGCGGCAACGTCTTCCGCCTTGCGCGGAATCTTTCTGCGCAGTTTGCCCGGCAACACCTGTTCGCCTTTTTTCACGATGAACTTGCCCGGGTCCACGCGCATGGGTGGTTCGCCTCCGGGCATCGCGTCGTGAGTCGATTTGCGCAAATAATCCATCACCATCGTTCCAGCCAAACCCGCGACTGCGCCCAACAGCAGCCGTTTGCCGATATCATGATTTTTCATAGTTCGCTCCGTGAAATTTAACCGCTCATTCCCGACAATGTCTTCAATCGATTTTCAGCCCGCTTCCTGTCCGGGCTGCTCGGCAAGTTGCGCCTGCTGTCCGCCCATCCGGTTTGGGCCGCCCGAATGTGCGCCTTCGCGGATTTCTTCGATCATTTTGCGGTTGAAGGCGGGAAGGTCATCCGGCCTGCGGCTGGTGACCAATCCATTGTCGGTGACGACTTCTTCATCCACCCAATTCGCGCCTGCATTGCGCAGATCGGTTTGCAGCGAAGGCCAGGAAGTCATGCGTTTGCCGCGCACCGCGCCGGCTTCAATCAACGTCCACGGCCCGTGGCAGATGGCCGCGATGGGCTTGCCAGCATCAACAAAACTTTTTACGAACGCGACTGCCTCCGGTTTCGTGCGCAGCTTGTCTGGATTCATCACGCCGCCAGGCAGGAGCAGGGCATCATATTCCTGCGCGTTGGCTTCTGATAACGGGACATCCACCTTGAAGCTCTTGCCCCACTTGGTGTCTTCCCAGCTTTTGACCTTCTTTTCTTCAGGTGAGATGAGCTCTGTTTCCGCCCCGGCCTCTTCCAGCGCCTTCTTCGGCTCGGTCATCTCGACCTGTTCAAATCCTTTGTCCACCAAAATCGCAATTTTTTTTCCTCTCAATTCGTCGCTCATAAAATTCCCTCCAGTTTACCAGAATACCCGCGCAAACCTCCTCCCGGAATGGGGACTTGCCCCCAAGATTTTTTGAAAATGCGAATGCAAAGAGAGAACTATCTGAATCGGTTGGACGAAAATAAAAGAACACGAACGAAAACTTGGTTTCGTTCGCGGCAAATGCAAACTGCTCACTTTAACGGACACGAATGCCGTGCTTCGCAACGTTATCGTGTCCGCAAGCGGCCTTATGTTCTTGGATTTACTTCAACGGAAAGGCTATTCCTGCGCGCTGCGCAAGAACCAGCCCAGCAGGCACGCCGCCAGCGCAACTGCTCCGATTGTGACCCAGGGATTTTCCCGAACGTAACGGTCGGTCGCGTAAGACATGTTACGCGCGGTGTCGGTCACGCGGTCTTGCATTTCTCCAACTTTTTGAGCCATGCGAGATTTCATCGGCTCAACATAATCTTCTTGTATTTGATTCGTATTCATGTACTAAAGTACTCCACGATTTTTTTCTTCTCAACCTTTCACGAAAGAATTTCGCCGAAAAATTCAGCAACTCCAGACCCGGGGTCTTTCACCCATACACGCTTTGGCTGCGATGAACGATTTTGACTCTATGGCTGTCACAATCGCGCCGAAACTTCACACCAATCCAGTTTACGCCGGTTATTTTGCCGACCCGTTTGTCTGGCGTTCTGACGACACTTATTACGCCATCGGCACCGGTTCCGCAGATGCGGCGGGTGAAACGCTTGGCAAGGCGTTCACAATCCTGCAATCGAGCGATTTTTTTACTTGGAAATTTGCCGCCAACGCGTTGGTCCGTCCTGACCCGGCTTTGGGAAATAATTTTTGGGCGCCGGAAGTGGCCGAACACGACGGCTGGTTTTATCTCTATTATTCGGTGGGGCGCGGTGATAAAAACCATCAATTGCGCGTCGCAAAAAGCGCCGATGCCCAGGGTCCCTACAAAGACATGGGCATCACGCTCGTTGATCCCAAAAAATGTCCGTTCGCGATCGACCCGCATCCGTTCCAGGACGAGGACGGCCAATGGTATCTTTTTTATGCGCGCGATTTTTTGGACACGAACGCAGGGTTTCGCGCCGGCACCGGATTGATGGTCGCAAAATTTGCCGACATGACCCGGCTTGAAAATGACGGCCAGATGGTGATGCGCGCGCGATATGACTGGCAGCGTTTCCAAAGTCATCGCCTGATGTATGACCGCGTTTGGGACTGG
>DASRBR010000103.1:0-2486 GCA_035653495.1 Verrucomicrobiia bacterium | reverse complement strand
CGCACCTTGTTTGCGACGTATTTTCGCTGGCGGGTGTATGGTTCGGAAAATGTTCCACTCACCGGCCCGGTCATCCTGGCGTCGAACCACGAAAGCTTTCTCGATCCGCCACTCGTTGGGTCCGGGTTGAAGCGCGACATCAACTATCTCGCCCGCAAATCGCTCTTCCGTTATCCCGGCATCGGCTGGGTGTTGCGCACCGTGAACGCCGTGCCCGTGGACCGTGACGGCGGCGGCGCGGCGGGTTTGAAGGCGATCATGGATCGCCTGCACGCGGGCGGCGCCATCATTCTCTTTCCCGAAGGCACGCGCACTCGTGACGGGAAATTGCAACCAGCGCGCTCGGGTATCGGTCTGACGGTCATCAAGTCGGACGCACCAGTTGTGCCCGTGCGGGTCTTTGGAACTTATGAAGCCTGGGGACGGAATGTGCATTTTCCAAGGCCGCATAGAGTGGCCGTCAAATATGGCAAGCCCATGGATTTTGCGAAAGTTCGCGCCGAAGCGAAGGATTGTTCCAAAACGCGGCTCAAGGAAATTTATCAGCAAGTCGCCGACGAAATCATGGTTGCAATCGCCGCACTGAAAAATGAATGAACGACTGGAACTTTCCACGATGCGCTCCAATCGTTTACACTTTCGGCTCCCATCCTTTGCGATATTCCCGTTTCCAGTAATGCATCGCCGCGTGATCACCGACTATTTTTTGCGTTTTGGCATCGAAATTAATGGTGCGGCCGGTGCGATAAGCGATGTTGCCCAAGTGACACAGCAGGGTGCTCTTCGCGCCCTCGGCAATTTCAGAATTCAATTTCTTCTCACCGCGAATGCCATCAAGAAAATTGGCAAAGTGCGATTTGTCATCCCAGTCGCCTTTGACTTCCGCGAGAACCTTGCTCTTGGGATCAAGGATTTTGTAGCTGTTGCCCGCGATGATGAGCGTGCCGTTCTCGCCATAAAAAGTGCAGCCGAAAGTTTCGCCTTCGAACCCGTGCAGATCGCAACTTTGGCCATCCCACGTCGCGCCGCAATTTCCAAAATCAAACGTCGTCACGCATGTGTCCGGCGTTTCCTGATCATCCTGAAAATGATAACGTCCCCCGTTGTTAGTGACGCGAATCGGATAGTCAACGCCCAATCCCCAGCGCGCAAGGTCGAGCGCGTGGATGCCATTGTTGCCCAGTTCGCCGTTGCCCCAATGCCAACGCCAATGCCATTTGTAAGGAACCAGATTGTCCACGTAAGGCCGTTCCGGCGCCGGACCCTGCCACAACAAAAAATCAAGCCATTCAGGAACCGGAACTTCTTTGCCATGGCCGATGGAAGCGCGGCTGTTGTTGTACCAGGCGCGCGCGAAAAAGACCTTGCCGATCTCACCCGATTTCAAACGACCAATCGCCTCGATCACCCAGGGCCAACTGCGGCGTTGATTGCCCATTTGCACAACGCGGTTGTGCTTGCGCGCAGCGGCGACCATCAACTCGCCCTCGTGCGGATTGTGGCAGCACGGCTTTTCGACATAGACATGTTTGCCGGCAGCGCAGGCCAGGATCGTTGCCGGCGCGTGCCAATGGTTCGGCGTGGCCATGGACAACGCATCCACGTGCGGGTCGTCCAAAATTTCGCGAAAATCCTTTACGCCTTTCGGTGTCGTGGATTGTTTCTTCGCAACGGCAGCAATGGCGCGGTCCATCGCGCGCGAATCCACGTCGCAAATGTAGGCAATCTCACAATCGGGCTGCGCGAGATAACCGGCCACGTGCGCCATGCCGCGGCCGTTGACGCCCATGATGGCGACGGTGATTTTTCGGGACGGGCTCTGCGCGCGAATGGAATTGAGGCTTCCCAGCGCGGCGAGGCTTGCGCCGGCAAGGCCGGTTCGCTGGAGAAATTGACGGCGGTTGAGTGGAGGGGTCATGGGTTTTTTTGGGTTGCGGACAACTGATTGGCTAAATACCGAGATTGGAAAGCGTCTGGCTGATGGCGTTCACGATCTGCACGAGTTTGGGATGCGAGCGCTCAAATTCCTGGACCGACGAGCTGAGCCCCTGGAGCGAAAGTTCCAGCAAACGCGGATCTTGCTGTTCGCGGGTGGCTTCGCGCGCGGAAAGCTCGGTGAACCCGGCAATGCTCTCGGCCTGTTCGCCGTGCGTCTTGGACAAATCCGCCACTTCGGTCTTCAACGTGGCAAGCAACTGCTGTAGTTCCCTGCGTTTGTCATCAGGAATCGCGTCCGCATGTTGCAGCCGCGCTTCAATCTTTGCCAGTGTGTCCTCGATCATCGTTCAATCCACCTTATCAATTTTTCGAAAAAATTAAAGCCTGTTTTCATTTGCGCACGCCCAGCAGGGGCTCGACCCTTTTCCAAACCTCCGCGCTCACATTTTCCACGCTGCCCGAAGCGTCAATGGTCTGGACACGTTTCGGTTCTTCTTGCGCGATGCGCTGGTAACCTTTCCGCACGCGCTCAAAAAAAGCCGCATCCG
>DASRBR010000102.1:0-2501 GCA_035653495.1 Verrucomicrobiia bacterium | reverse complement strand
TGCAGGCGCGCATCGCGTCGTGGAAGGGCAACATGGCGCCGCCGGGAAGTTCCCCTGAAGCTGCATCCGACCCGGAATTGGAAATGGCCAAGCCCAAACCGCCGCCGGTCAAAGTGGACCAGAAATTTCCCGACATGCCGTGGAAGAAGAAGTGAGCAGATGACCTTTCGCACGTGAACGACTATTTTCGGCACGCAACACGTGATACGGACCACGTGCTGCGTATTGCGTGTTGCGTGAAAAAGACTGAGGCTGCATCTTTTTAGCAACATGAAATCCGCTTACGAACTCGCGATGGACCGTTTGAACAAAACGTCTCCCACTATCAAGCTCACCGACAAGCAAAAGCAGGAACTCGCCGAGATTGAATCGAAGTATGCCGCGAAAATTGCCGAGCGCGAACTGTTCGTGCGCGACGAACTGCGGAAGGCTTCCGAGAAGGGCGACTATGAAGCAGTGGAGCAGTTGGAAAAGCAATTGGTGAGCGACCGCAAATCGTTCGAAGCCGAGAAGGAGGAGAAGAAGGAAAAGGTGCGGCAGACTGCCAACCGCTAGATGCGACTTCATTAGAGCCTAGATTTTAAAACTCCTCTTTGCAAAAGATCAAAATGGTAAATCGCGACCACGACGAGTGAATGGCGGATTTTGCCGGTCGCGACCAGTTTCGGGATTTCGTCCCAAGGAATCAGGCGCGTGATCATGTCTTCGCCGTGGTCCCATTCGCACGAATGTTTGCAGACACAATTTTGCAACCAAACCGTGTAGCAGACGTTGCTCATGATGGCTGGGTTGGGAAAAATCTGCCCGATGATTTGCGGCTTTTCGCCTTCGTAACCGGTTTCCTCGCGCAACTCGCGGATGCCGCCGGCTTCGGGCGAGGCGTCCTTCGCATCGAGCATCCCGCCGGGAATCTCCAACTCCACCGTGTCCGAACCGTGGCGATATTGCTCGATCATCACCAGTTGATTGTCCGGCGTCGTGGCGATGACGTTCACCCAATTGACCGAATCAATGACAAAAAAATCGTGCTCCTTGCCCGTGCGCGGCGAAATCTTCATGTCCGAACGAATCGTGAAAATGCGAAAATCGCCCGCGGGTTTCGAGCCGGTTTTTTGCCACGGTTTGATCATGAGACAAAAAGGAAATATCGAACATCCAACGTGAACCCCGACATCCAATGTCGGGGCGGACGCCGAACATCGAATGCGAAGCCGGAACATTCGATGGTCGATGTTCGATGTTCGGCGTTCGATGTTCTTTCTTTCAATTCACAATCCTTTCTCCTTCGCCGCCCAGCCTTGTTTCATTAGCGTGAGCAGATGCGCCACGGCTTCCTCGTAAGTCTTGCCTTTTTGTTCGGCCAACTGCCGCGCGCGCTTGTCCAGTTGCGACGCCATCTCGCGCGACTTCTCCGCCGGGCAACCCAGATGGGTGAGCAACCCGGAAAGTTGGTCCAGCTCGTTCATGATGAAATTAAGAATTGAAGGGTAGGGACGCCGCGCTGCGGCGTCCGCGGACGGCCGAGCGGTCGTCCCTACCACTATGCAATAAACCTTACTTCTGCTGTTCTATAATTGTGATGCTCTCCACCCCCACGCGGGTCATCGGCTTGCTTTTCTCGCCGCTGTTGCTGTTCGTCACGGCCGTATCGCCAATTTTGCCCAGCACGTCGTCGCCCTTGATCAATTTGCCAAAGGCCGTGTATTGGCGGTCCAGAAAAGGCGCGGGGCCAAGGCAGATGAAAAACTGGCTCCCGGCCGAATCGGGATGGCTCGAACGCGCCATGGACAACACGCCGCGCACGTGCGCTTTGTCGTTGAACTCGGCCTTCACGCGATGGCCCGGGCCGCCGGTGCCCCAATGCAATTCCTTGCTCGGGTCCTTCGTCAGCGGATCGCCGCCCTGGATCATGAAACCTTTCATGATCCGATGAAATGCCGTGCCGTCATAAAAACCCTGTCGGGCAAGGTTTTTGAAGTTCTCGACGGTTTTCGGCGCAACATCGGGCCAGAATTCGACGACCATTTCGCCCGCGGTGGTTTTGATAACGGCAACTTCGTTCGCGCTCACAATGATAATAAAGGTTGAGGGTTATTTGATGGAATCGGCTGGCACAATCTTGATGCTGATGATTTCTTGACGCGTATCGGGCCGATCGGGTGGGTGCGTGGGCGCGTTGGCAATTTTCTCCAGCACGTCATCGCCTTTGATCAATTTGCCGAACGTGGTGTATTGATGGTCCAAGAAGGTCGGGTTGCCGTGGCAGATGAAAAACTGGCTGCCGGCGGAATCCGGGTCGGACGTGCGCGCCATGGAAATGACTCCGCGCGTATGCGAATGGTCGTTGAATTCAGCCTTGATCGTGTAGCCGGGGCCACCGGTGCCCCATTGGTCTTCCTTGCTTGGGTCCTTGGTCAATGGATCGCCGCCTTGGATCATGAAGCCCTTGATGACCCGGTGAAAGCAGGTGCCATCGTAAAAACCTTTCCGGGCGAGCTTCT
>DASRBR010000101.1:0-4020 GCA_035653495.1 Verrucomicrobiia bacterium | reverse complement strand
AGTGGCGGAAATCGAAGAACGGCAAATGCGCGCCAAGACCAAGGCAGTGGTCTCGATGATCGCGCCAGCCATGATCATCATCATCGGCTCAATCGTCGGCTTTATGGTCATCGCCATCCTGCTTCCCATCTTCAGACTCAGTCACGCAATTCATTAACAACCGAACACCAAGGAGTATTAATGACAGTTCACACCATCAAAAACAGCAAGCGTGCTTTTACATTGGTTGAAATCCTGATCGTTGTTGTGATTCTCGGGATTCTTGCCGCGAGCATCATCCCACAATTCATGAGCACAAAGAATGATGCAAAAATCAGTGCCGCGAAAGCCAACATCGCCGAATTGGACTCAGCCCTTGAACGCTTTTACGTTCACATGGACCGTTATCCGAGCGCCGAAGAAGGTTTGAAGGTGCTTGTGGATCCGCCGACCGATGATGCGGACAAAAAATGGCGCGGGCCCTACATCAAGCAGCTTCGCAACGATCCTTGGGGCCATCCTTATCAATATCGCTATCCAGGAACGCATCATACCTCGAGCTTCGACATCGCTTCACAGGGCGATGGGTCGGCGGAAATCGGCAACTGGTGATGTAAGATGCTGCCAGGGGCAACACACGCGGTTCGTGCGCGCCGGCGCGGCGCTTTCACGCTCATCGAAATCATGGTCGTGATGGTGTTGATCGGCATTATGAGCGCGATGGTCATTCCCGAGATGAGGGGGACTTTCGAGGACGCCTTGTTGCGCTCCACCGCGCGCGAATTGATGGGCGTCATTGAACTGGCCTCAAGCCGCGCCATCAGCATGAACCAAACGCTTCGCGTCACGCTCGACCCTCTCAGTGGCCGCTACGAAATCGAGCGTCTCAAACGCGATGGGCTCGCTGAAGATTTCGTGCCACTTGCGGACGTTCCGCACAGCTCAGGTCAATTGGACAAGCGCATTGCCATTCAAATCCACAACTCGGATGAGATTTCCGCGAATGCCGGCAATGAAACCCAAAGCCAGGTTTCCACGCCGGAGTTGGTGTTCAATCCGGATGGCACGGCGCAAGAGGCGCTGATTTTGCTCAAGGACCGCGCGGGTTTCCGGCTCGCGCTGCACATCAACCCGATCACGTCCCGCGTGGACATTTCAGAACCGAAGCACGAATGAAAGCACCGCGCCAAAATTCCGGTTTCTCGCTGCTAGAAGTGATGGTGGCGATTTTGATTTTGGCGATTGCATTGACCGGATTGGTTCACGGCATCACGACAGCGCTGGCTTCGAGCAAGGAATCTGAATTGCAAACCGTTGCTGCGCTTTTCGCACAGGGAAAAATCGAGGAATTGCGCGCCACCGGAATTTTGGAGGACGGCAGCGACGATGGCGATTGCGGCTCCGTATTGCCGCTTTATCATTGGCGCGAAACAATTGGCAGCACCGACATTTCGGGCCTGCATGATGTGAGCGTGGTGGTGGAGCACGCAAGGACGGGGCAAGAAATCTACGAGCTCAAGACGATGCTTTTCAGCCCGGAGGACGATTCGACCTCGGGCAAGACGGACAAAAACAAGGATTCCAAATCGAAGAAAAAACGGGGCGGTGCTTCATGAAATTCGAGGTGCGCACACCGAACCGAGGCGGCTTCACGCTGATTGAAGTCGTCATCGCCGCTTCGTTAATGGCGTTGATTTTGGTCGCTGGATATTTGTGCCTGAACGCGGGTTTGGCGAGCCAGAAAACAATAGAGCCCCGAACAGAAGTCATCCAGAACGCGCGCGTCGCGATGGCCATCATGGTCGCCGATTTGCGCGGCGCATGTCCGTTGTCGAAGGATGCCGCTTTTTTGGGAATGCAGCGGATGCTGGGCGAAGTGGAGGCGGACAATCTTGACTTTGCGACGCATAATTACACACCACGTCGTCCGCGCGAAGGCGATTATTGCCAGGAGAGCTTTTACATTTCCGAGGACCCGCGCACGCGACAATTCAGCCTTTGGCGGCGTCGCAATCCGCTCATCGCGTTGGACCCGCTCTCGGGCGGTTCGAAGGAGGAAGTTGCCACGGGTGTCGTCGGTTTGCGCTTCGAATATTTTGATGGCACGGACTGGTATGACAACTGGGGCGAAATCAAAAAAGGGAAGCTGGAGACCACGCATCGGGACCAACCCAACCTCACCGGGATGCCGACCGCCGTTCGCATCACCCTGCTCCTTGATTCGAATCCAAAATCGAAAGCTGTTTCTGAAACCGGCGAACGGGTGATTGAAAAGCCGCTCGCGTTCCAATCTGTCGTGCAACTTGAACTGGCGGCGAATGAATTGGAAAACGGGAGCAAAACGCCCACCAGCAACAACAATTCGGATACAAGCGACACACAAGGCGCGCCGAACGGACAAAATTTCTGAGCGATGAAAACCGGCCAATCAATCCGTCAGGCTGAAACAGCGACAAAGCAGCTCAAGGCGTCTGTTTTAGTTGGATTGCTCTGGTGCGTGGCGTTGCTGGCGATTGTCGTGATCTCGGTCCTTCACACGGCGACGATGGATTTGAAGGTGACGAAAAATTTTGGCGACAAAATCCAGGCCCATTATCTGGCGCTAGCGGGCATTGAGAAAGCCAAGGCGCTTTTGTATCAGCACGCGCACAATCACTCGGGGTTGCAACGCGAACTTTACGATGCGCCTGGGCAATTCCGCGAAATCCAGTTCGGTCGCGGTCAGTTTTCCATATTCCACCGGGGAACCAGCGCGGAGGGCGGCGGAATTCTTTATGGCGTCAGTGATGAAGAAAGCCGGTTGAATGTAAACACGGCCAAAGCCGATGCATTGACCAAACTGGATGGCCTTACTGACGAAACTGCCGCTGCAATCCTTGCGTGGCGCGGCGAAACTGGTCAGGGAAATCCGAATGGGGCAAATGCCGATTATTACGCGTCTCTGCAACCGCCATATCTGCCGCGCAACGGCCCGTTCCAAACCATCCGCGAATTGCTCATGGTGCATGGCTTCACGCCAGATTTGTTGTTCGGCAAGGATGCGCATCAAAACGGTTTTCTGCCGGCGTCTGATGAAGCGATCGGGTCGGACAATCGCTCCATTGATGATGACGGCGGGTGGGCGGCGTTTTTGACGGTTGATTCGTCGGTTGCAAACGTGAACGCCAGCGGGTTTGACCGGGTCAACGTCCAGAACGACGACGAAGCGTCTCTCACGAAAATCAACGGCATCACGCCAGCCATTGCCCATGCGATTGTTTTGTATCGGGCCCAAAAACAATTCGACAGCGTTGCCAATCTGCTGGATGTAACGGCACAACCAAACCAACGGGCGACGGGCGCGAACGCAAACGCAGGCGCTCCCGATGGTTCCGGCGGAAATGGCAATTCCAGTCCCCAACTGATTGACGAGGATTTGCTGATGCAAATCGCCGACGACATCACGACCGATTCGGCCAAGGATGAACCCGGCTTGATCAACATCAACACGGCCACCCTGGAAACGCTGCTTTGCCTGCCGGGCATGGACCGCGAGCGCGCGCAGGCAGTCATTTCCAACACGCGTTCGCAAGGCTGGTTCCCGAACATCGCCTGGTTGCTTCGCGTTCCGGGAATTGACCGCGACTTGTTCAAGCAAATCGCGCCATTCGTCTGCGCGCGTTCAGACACCTTCCGCATCGTGAGCGAGGGTAAAATCAAATCGACCGGCGTCAGCAAACGCATCCAGGCCATTGTTCGCGTGAACCACGGCGAAGTGATGACCGTTTCGTATCGGGAGGACGACTTATGAACAGATTTTCCTTTCACAAACGCCCCAGCGTCCTCATTGAAATCACCCAAAACGCGCTCAAGTCTTTTCAGGATGGTCGAACCATTCAATTTGACATTGAACGGGGAAATGACGGACGCGTCACAGCCAGTTGTCGGCAAACGCTGGTAAATGGGCTGAAAAATTTCGTTACGACTGGGCCGTTGCAATCGCGACCAATCGCCTTATGCGCGTTGAGCGCAATGGGAGTTTCCATGCGACGGTTGAATCTG
>DASRBR010000100.1:0-7123 GCA_035653495.1 Verrucomicrobiia bacterium | reverse complement strand
ATGCGGGACAGCGCGATGTCCCTACCGGCTTGGTGCCTTGGTGTTTTGGTGGTCGCGCTCGGTTTCTTTGCCGGCTGCGCGGTTGGGCCGGATTATAAACGCCCGCAAGTAAACGCGCCGCCCGCTTTTCGCGGCGAGCAGCCCAATGGCACCAATTCCTTCGCCGACCTGCCATGGTGGGAAATTTTTCACGACGAAACGTTGCAAGGTTTAATCCGCACGGCTCTGACCAACAACTACGACCTGCGCGTCGCCTTCACACGTATCACGCAGGCGCAGGCCGTCACCGCTGAAACGCGCGCGGCACTTTTTCCGCAACTGAACTACAGCGGGCTGGCGGGCGTGGGCAAAAATGTCGCGCCGGGCGGCAGCAGCCCTTTCCCGACTGGCGGAACGAATGCGCGCCTGTATGAACTTTATGGCACTGCCGCGTGGGAAATTGACGTGTTTGGACGCGTCCGCCGCATGACCGAATCTGCGCGCGCGCAATATTTCGCGACACAGGAGGCGCGGCGCGATGTCATCACTTCGCTCATCGCGCAAGTCGCCCAGGATTATTTCCAACTCCTGACGCTGGACCGCGAGTTGGCCATCGCCCAGGACGAAACCAACGCATACGCCGGCAGCTATAAAATCTTCAGCCAGCGCCTGCAACAAGGCGCGGCATCAAAACTGGAGACTTCCTCAGCCGAGGCGTTGTTCAACTCCGCCGCGGCCACCATTCCTGATTTGCAACGTCAAATCGCGCAGCAGGAAAATCTTATCAGCGTGTTGCTTGGCGAAAACCCGCGGGCCGTTCCGCACGACGGCTCGCAACTGGACAATCAATTTCCGCCGGACGTTCCCGCCGGGTTGCCCGCGTCGCTTTTGCAACGGCGTGCGGACATTCGCGAAGCGGAGCAGCAATTGCGCTCGGCCAACGCGCAGGTGGGCGTGGCGAAGGCCAATTTTTTTCCAGAACTTTCGCTCACGGGCCTTTTTGGTCATGTGAGTCCCGAGCTTGCCACGTTCACCAGCGGAAGGGCGGCGGCCTGGGGCGCGGCCGCAAATCTGACCGGGCCGATTTTCCAGGGTGGCCGGCTGCGCGCGCAATACCGGCAGGCTCTTGCGGCCCGCGACCAATATGCGTTGCAATATCAATCCACGGTGTTGAACGCCTTCCAGGAAGTTTCCAGTGCGTTGATCGCCCGTGAAAAATTGGCCGAGGCGCGCGTCCTGCACGCCCGCGCGGTGGAAGCCTACAAGGAAGCGGTACGCATCGTGAACCAACGCTACACGCTCGGGCAGTCTAGCTATTACGAAGTTTTGCAGGAGGAACAACTGCTCTATCCCGAAGAAAATTTGCTCGTCCAAACGGAATTCAACCAGCTTTCTGCCATCGTTCAACTCTATCGCGCCCTTGGCGGCGGATGGCAGGCGGTTGAGCAGGCGAACAGGAGCAAAAAAAACTGATGGTGGAAGAAAATCCAGATGACAAAGCCGGCCAAAAGGCTGCGAAGGATGCCGCCTAAAGGCGGAACTCCAAACCCGGATGAGCCAAGTAATGGAGTATTGGAGTGTTGGCCAGGCGGAGTCAGCACGGTCTCCTTTTCCAATACTTCATCACTCCATTACTCCATCACTCCACTACTCCATCACTCTGATCTCTCCACCCCGGTCTTTTCCCCATGTGAGCGGCGGGCATTCTTGCGGCAGATTGTTTTGACTGTGGCAGCGACCTGAAGAGGCAAAAGTTTCCTTTCCAATCAAAGAGCCGCAGCCCAATTAAGGAGGATTATGAAGGCCATCGTTTTCCATGGCATCGGCGACATTCGGCTGGACAATGTTTCCGAACCAAAAATTCAGGATGCGCAGGATGCCATCGTGCGTCTGACTGCAAGCGCCATTTGCGGGACGGACTTGCACATGATTCGCGGCACTCTCTCGCCGATGAAACCCGGCACCATCCTTGGACATGAAGGCGTCGGAGTGGTGGAGGAAACCGGTTCCAACGTCCGCAACTTCAAACCGGGCGACCGCGTGGTCATCGGCTCGACCATCGCCTGCGGCAGTTGCGCATTTTGCCGGCAAGGTTATTACGCGCAATGCGACGAGGCCAATCCGAACGGCCCGGATTCCGGCACCGCCTTTTACGGAGGAACGGCGGACAGCGGGCCATTCAACGGCATGCAGGCGGAATTTGTGCGCGTTCCGTTTGCGAACACAAACCTGGTCAAGTTGCCGGAGCAAGTGACCGACGATCAGGCCATCCTGCTTTCGGATATTTTTCCGACCGGTTATTTCGCGGCTGATTTGGCACAAATCAAGGACGGCGACGTGGTGGCTGTTTTCGGCTGCGGGCCGGTCGGCCAATTTTCCATCGCCAGCGCCTTTTTGATGAACGCCGGCCGCGTGCTCGCGATTGACACCGTTGCCGACCGGCTCGAAATGGCGCGCGAACAGGGCGCGGAAGTGATTGATTTCAACAAGGAAGATCCCACCGAAATCATCAAGGAACTGACCGATGGCAAAGGCGCAGACCGCGTGATTGATGCTGTGGGTGTTGACGCCGAACCTGCGCAACATGGACCCGCCGCGAAAAAAACTGAAAAGAACAAGGAGCAGTTTGAGGAGGAATTGAAACGCATCGCGCCGGAGGCCAGGCCGCAGGGCAATCTTTGGAAGCCGGGCCAGGCGCCATCGCAAGTCGTGAGATGGGCGGTGGAATCGGTCCGCAAGGCCGGCACGATTTCGGTGGTGGGCGTTTATCCGGAGACGATGGAATGGTTCCCGTTTGGCAACGCGATGAACAAAAATGTGACGGTGCAAATGGGCAATTGCAACCATCGCCGTTATATTCCCGAACTGGTGCGCATCGTGCAGCGCGGCGAACTTGATCCGCAAAAAATTCTCACCAAACGCGAGCCATTGATGTCCGCCATCGAGGCGTACAAAGCGTTCGACCAGCGCAAACCAGGCTGGATAAAAGTTGAACTGGAACCGGAAAATGAAGGCGAAGCGCCCAAGCCTCGCTTTGAAGTGAAAGAATCGCGCTCACGCGTCGCGTCGAAGTCAAAGCGTTGACGTAGCGCGGACTTCCAAGTCCGCTGTATCGCGGATTTCCAAATCCGCAGGTGCTTGGTTAAATTGTAAGCCGACTTGGAAGTCGGCGATACAGCAGGTTTGGAAACCTGCGCTACGATTTTAAAGGTCGCTGATGATGTCTTCTACAGAGCAGCAACTTGCCCGTTCAGGTCGGCAACCTGCCGACCTGTTATAATTTTCGCTGGTGAAGAACTGTCCGGCAAGTTGCCGGACAGAACAGGCGGGTCGCCTGTTCCACCCCGAAATCAAATGTGTCTAATGCGTTTTACGGGTACAGTTCAATTTAAGCCGATCGAACGTTCCAACTTTACTACAACGGCTGAAGTTGCCGGAACGATTATATTGATTTGATTGGCGCGTGAATCGTTCAGGACTTTCCAGGTTCCATTCCATGGCGCATCATTCTCGATGGGCGCACCGCCCAGCGTGATGCCATCTTTCGCCGTGGCATCATTTTTTTCTGAGAGCAGAAAAATGGCTTTGACATGATTTGCAGAAAACTCAGGAGTCTGGATGGTCACTGTAGCGCTTCGCGCTCCAGCGCCGTATTCCTTGTTGATGATGGTGACGAACAATTGTTCCGCGTCGCCAACTGCATAAGCACTGAGGTTCAACGTTTCCTTGTTGCCGATTTTGAGCCGTTCCACGCGACCACGGCTGCCCAGCTCAAACATTTTATGCCATACGCCTTCGGATGGATGCGAAATTTGCCGGACGAATCGAGATAAATGGTGTCAGTCAGCAGCCACGATTTATTGTGGAAATTCACGCCGGCGCATCCATGCGCGGCCCACCAATGCATGTAATCCAACGCCCACAAAGCCGATGCCAATGTGTCGCTCGCGTTCTCGATGCCGACCAGATAATCATTCGATTCGGTCAACCGGTAAGCCAGGCCATCTTTTACAACTGGAGCGAGATTGTGCTTGAAGAGCCATGGATATTTCACATTCACCCAGGCCGGCGAAAGCATGTTGCTGACGGCTTGCGCGCTGCTCACGCCTTCAGGATGACTGCCGACATAAAAATGCTGCGTCACTGCGGAGATGATTCCCGAATGACGTTCGTCATCGGCGAAGCGTTGCGTCCATGATTTGCCATGCCGGTAGGTGGATTTTGTGTAATCGCCGGTATCAGGTCCGGCGAACATTGCGCCGGGCGCGGCGTTGGTGATGGCTTCGGCAAATTTTCGCCATGCGGCAAGATAGGATGGATAATCGGAAATCGACGGATCAGTGCCGCGTCCGGCCGGCGGATAATGGAATGATTTCCAATCCGGCTCGTTGCCGATGGAAAACGCGGCGAGCAGTGGACGATAATGCCGCCAGATGTATCCGGCGGTCGCAGCAGCTTCGGAAGGATTGCCGTTCAACAATCGCATCGAATAAATCACGTCGAGATTGCCGACCGCCTTGGCGAAGGCGAACAGGTCATCAATCGCGTCCTGCGACGGGACGGCTGCCTTGGGCCCGTCCACGGTGCCGCCGCCGACGCGCAGGTTATGAATGCCGGCATTGCGGAAAAGCGTTATGAGCGGCTGGTTGGTCGGGGAAAAAAGATGGCCGGAAACGTGATTTCGATCTGGCAATTCGCTGCCAGTCTCAAAACTCAGCCCGCTGAAATCGGCAGGGATGGCATCACCGGGAGCGAGGGTGTCAATCGTGAGTGTGACCGGCGAAGCGAATCCGATTTGCGCAAGGAAAAAACCGCAGCAAACGAGCGTCCATTTCATTTCGCCGGACGCCCGTAAATCTCCACTTCGGTGTATTCGTTATAGGCCGCGTCGGAACTGCCGTGCGAATAGAGCCGCACGTAACGCGCCTTCACGCCCTTCGCGTTGATGACCTTGCCCTGATAGCTTTCGAAATATTGCCGGTCCGTGCCGACACCCAAACCGGCGCTGTTGTCACGGTCGTTGTTGAACAGCGTGTGTGTGTTGACGGCGAAATCCGGGTCATCGGCGACTTGCACGATGACTGAACGATAGACTTTCGCCGAATCGTGCGCGTGCCAGATGGCAATGGCAAAAATTTCCTGCGGCGCGCCCAAATCAAACTGGATCCATTGCAAACCTTTCTTCAACATCGCCGCGGTGTCCTCGCCTGCGTCCTTGTTGCCATCCGTGATTTTTGCCAAATCAATGGCGCTGACTGTTTTGTCGCTGCAGGTGATTTTCTTGCCGGGCGCGATGTTGCGCACGTCGCTTGGCACCATCAAAGGCGGCGGCGGTTTGACGGGAAGAGGCTCGACATCCATGCCCGCCGGGGCGTCCTTGGGCGTGCCGGTGAAGACCGGTGATGGCAATTTCAACTTGAGCGGGACCAAATCGCTCGACTTGGATTGGTCGTCGGCAAAAACACGCGCGGATTGCCCCAAACAAAACGCCAGCACACAAATCGTCGCCAACGCCCGACAAAAGCTCCTTTGTATCCCTGATTTCATTTGGATTTGATTTTTTTCAACTCGGCTTCCGCGGATTTGCGCGTGTCCTCGTCGCTCGTTTCCTCGGAAATTTTTTTTAAGGCGGCGCGGGCCTTCTTGGGATGCGGCTTGGCAATGGCGGTGGCGATTTGGATCACCGCTCTTTCGGCTTCGGCGTGGACGGAGCTGTCATCCAGCATCTTTTCAGCAATATCAAGCGCCTGCAGGTCGGCAACTGTGCCAAGACCGGAAAGGACAAGCTGCTTTTCCTGCTGGCTCAGCGGCGTCTCAAGAATCGCCTTGAATGTGGAAAGCTTCTGGGAGTTTGGCAAATGGATGGTGTCTTCCTGCGTGGTGAGCCGCACACACCCGCGGATGGCCAACAACTGCGGCCCGGGCTGGTTGGTGTCCTGCGCGAACTTGATCAAATCGGGCAGCAACTCGGCGTCCTTCGTGTCGCACAACGCGTGGATGCCCGCTTCGCGAATGTTCGAATCCGAATCAGCGGCGGCCGCGCGCAGCGCCTCGCGCACGGAGTCCTGGGCAACGTCGCTGCAAACAGGAAGCAATGCCAGTCGCGCATCCGTCCTGCCGGTTTTCACCGTGGTGACGAACGAACTCAAGTCCAGGGCCGCTCCCGGAGATTGCACGCGCATCAAAACCGAATTGAGCGCGTCCGCTGCGCCTGAACGGATATCGTCGCTGCGCGCTTCCGTGACGCATTGGACCAGGCGCGGAATTTCACTGGCGTCCGCAAGTTCGCCCAACGCCTGGAAAGCAGCGGCGCGTTCGGCTTCATTTCCATTTTGCGCGATGTCCATCAACACAGGCAGCGCCGCGCGATCGCGCCGTTCGGCAAGCGCGCGCATCAAGTCGGCTTTCTCGGTTGAAGGAGATGTTTTCAGGGCGGCCAGCATTTGCTCCGTGACCGGACCGCGATTCAAGTCGATCAAAGATTCCCGAGCCGCATCGCGTTTCGCCTTGCTGTCGGAAGCCGCTTGTTCTGCCAGCAACGAAACCACCGAATCATCGCCCAATCTGCCCAGCGCGCTGATGGCGGCAACGGAAACTCCGGTGTCGGTGCTTTCCACCAATTTTGCCACTGAAGACATCGCGCCAGGATCGCCACGTTGCATCAAACATTGGATCAGCGCGAGTTGAACAGGAACAGAACTCGTGGGAAGCAAATCGGCAAGGGACCTGGTTAATGTCGGGTCCTGTGGCCATTGGGCCGCCACGATCAACGCGGCGGATTGCGCGGGGCCGTCTCCCGAAACGATGGCGTCCCTCATGCGCGCAATTCCGCGCGAGCCCGATGCAAGGAGAACTCCACGAAATGCGGCCACCCGGATGGGGTCGGATTTTTCAGTTTGGTAGAGTCTGTCGAAAATTTTGAGCGCGTCTTTTCCCTTGCCCGCCTCCAACAGGCGATTGGCGCAGATTGTGATGCTGTCAATCTCCGCGCGGTGGACCGCGCCTTCGGAACGCGCGGCAGCGCGTTCAAGGGATTGAAGCGCTCTCGAATCGCCAATGCGCCCCAGTGCTTCAGCCGAAACCATCGCCACGGTTCTGTCCGGGGAAGAAAGCAATTTGCGCAACGGCGAGACCGCGCCTTTTT
>DASRBR010000099.1:0-6862 GCA_035653495.1 Verrucomicrobiia bacterium | reverse complement strand
GACCGCACGCGCACGGGATCGCCCGGCTGGAACTGGGGGCGATGTTGCCGGTGAATTTGTGCGTGACGTTCCTCGTGCTGGCCATGGGCGTGATGGCGTTTTACAGCGGGTTGCGGCGGAAATATCCGAAGCATTGCTCGTTTCTGGGCCACACGCGTTTTGCCAATTATTTCATGATCACCATCTACCCGATGCAGGCGCATTATCTCCCGTGGACTTGGGAGCGGCTGGAAGCAATCGTCCTGTTTGCGATCCCGGTCTGGCTGCTGCTGCATTTCGGATTGATGCCGATCCGCAAGTGAAAAGGAACTGGCTGATGCCAAAAACTGCCGGTCACTTCACTTCGCTCCGGCTTTGCTGCACAAATCTTGCGTCAGGACATTGCTGATGCCCGCAAAAAAAGTCTCCGCCATGAGTTGGCGTCCGCTTTGGGTGAAGTGCATGAGGTCGATGAAATGTTGATGCTTGCCGTCGAGGGCCGGGTGCGTGTCCACGAAACAGATTTCCGGATGCTGCTTCGCCAGCGTCTGGACAATTTCAGAATGCGCCTGGTTTGCCCGCAAATCGTTCGGCAACGCAAGCGAGGTTTGACGATAAAACGCCAGCAACGCCGGGTCGCTGTTCGTGTTGACCGCCATCGAATAATTCGCCAAAACTAGTTGAATGTGGTTGGTCTCTGCGATTCGAATCAATCTTTCGTAGCACCTGGCGTATTCGCTGTCCATCGGCGGGGTGATGCTGCCGGGCTGCTCCGGCGGCGGCTGTGGCATCAGTTCGCGTTTGTAGCGGCGGAGCTTGAGCGCGTATTCAAAATCGGCGAGCAGCTTGGAGGGCCGATGCTCGTAATGCGGCGGCGACTTGCCAAAGACGGGCGGCAAATTTTTTTCCAGCATGTAAAAACCGTTGAATCCATGGTAGGAAATGATCATGTCGGGCTTGAGCGGAAGGATTTCCTTGCACAATCGGTCCAGATTGCCCGGAAGCGTGGCGGCGGGAATGCCGGCGTTGATGACTTCCACCGGGCGCGCCAGATGAAGGCGTTCGCGGATCATCTGCTCGAGCAATTCGGGCCAGGGCCGGTCCTCGCGATTCAACGTGCAACCGAACGTGGTGGATTCACCAAGCGCTACGATGCGGTATGTGTTTCCCTTTTCATCGGGAATCTCCGGACCGCGATAGCCTTTGTGGTTGATGGAAATCAAGCTGTAAAAAAGAAAGGCATGGGTATCAGGTATCAAACGCAATGGCAAATGGGGGTCCTGATGGTAAGTCATGACCTGGCGCGACATTCGGTCCCATTGTTCCCCATAATAACGCACCCAATAGGCGTAAGCGGCGGGGTTCTTCTGCGCCGCTTCGAACGAATAATACTTGGCAGGGTCCAGGCTCATGTCATGCCTGGCGCGAAAACGAAGCAACACATCCGCCAGAGGCAGCATGACCAGCAGGAGAATGAAGGTGTTCACCACCTGAATGCCAATCGGCCCCAATCGGAACCAAATGCGGCATAAAACCAGGAGGAACAAGCCGATGACAAGGCCTAGGCAAAATTGCCAGGGCTGGTCTTGGAGGTAAGAAACGCTGAGCACGAGCGCCGCGCCGATGAAACCCCACGCGATGCCCAGCAAGTTCCATTTACTTTTTTCATCGGTCGAGCCGGGCCGATTGCCGGTAAAAAAAATCCCCAATGCGATCTGCCCAACCATCAGCGCATGATAATAATCGATTGCGAGTTGGTTGATGCGCATCAACACACCGCCCCAGGCGATCGCTGTGCCAACCCACGCGAGCTTCCAGAGCGAGCCAAATTTTTCCGGCGCGAATTGAGCGGCAATCGCCGCCAGGCACAGGACAGCAGCGCCCAAAATGCTGTACCAAGGCAGATTGATGAGGCTGGCCATGTAGAATGCGGAGGCAAAGCAAGCCATTTGCAATATGGCAAGAGGCAGCGGCCTGCGATTGGAGGATGGGCACGGCTCGGAAGATTGCATTTTCAGTTGCACGATGCCGGAAATGACAGATGGAATAAAGCAGAAATACGGACAACTACATTCAAATCACAGGTTGAGCGTGACGATTTTTTACGAATGCCAGCGCTACAAGGCGTGTTGTTTTCGCCACGAAAAAAATCATCCAACCAACTTGTCGCCGGGTTTGAGAGGATGACCGGTGAGAAATTCCTGGGCGGACATGCGGCGACCTCCTTCGCGCTGGATTTGAAGCAGGCGCAGGGATTGTTTTCCGCACGCGACGACAATACCTGATTTGTCTGCCTGCAGAATTTCGCCTGGCTGGCCGGAACGATCCACGATTTCAGCCTGCCAGATTTTCAGCAAATGCGGATGCGGCTGGCCGGGAAGATGCGTGAACACGCCAGGCCACGGAGTAAAGGCGCGAAGGCGGTTCCAAAGCGCGCGCGCCGGTTGCGTCCAATCAAGCCGGCCATCTTCCTTGCTGATTTTGCGCGCGATGGAAACACCTTCTGCCGGTTGCGGACGCGCCGTTATTTTGCCGGCGACATATTCGCGGATCGTCCGCACAAGCAGGTCAGCGCCGATTTTTGCCAGCCGATCGTGCAACGTTTGGGAGTTGTCCTCGGGCTGAATGGGCGTGGTTTGTTGCGCAAGGATGGCGCCGGTATCGAGTCCGGCGTCCATTTTCATGATGGTGACGCCGGTGACGGGTTCATCTTCGAGAATAGCCCATTGGATGGGCGCGGCGCCGCGAAACTTCGGCAGCAGCGAAGTATGGACATTGAGACAGCCAAATCGCGGCAGTTCGAGAAGGGCGGGCGGCAAAATCTGGCCGTAAGCCGCCACGACGATCAACTCCGGCTGCAGCTTGCGCAATTCAATGATGAAATCTTCCTTGCGCGCGCGCTCGGGTTGCAACACCGGCAATTGCAATCGCAACGCCACCTCTTTCACCGGCGAGGGATGCAATTTCAGTTCACGGCCTTTGGGGCGATCAGGCTGCGTAACGACCGCTGCGACAGAAACATCTTTTTGTTGCGCCAAAGCTTCCAAACTGGCGCAGGCCAGTTCCGCAGTTCCCATGAAAATGATTCGCAGTTGGGACATTTGATTATTGAAGCCTCGCATCTACCGAACAATCTTTGTGCTCTGTGGCATGAGCGCGTCCCTACCCATCGTTTGGCAGGAGAACGCCATCAGCGGAGCAAACGCCGTGGGCCAACGGGTTTTGCCGCGCGTGGTTTCATTGCCACGTTCAATGGCGGGCCGGTGACTTCGCGTTCGCCCAAGGAGGTCGCGCATTGGGAGCAAAGATATTCGTGCAGCTCGCCGCCGGGCAGGACAAGCAGAAGCTTCTCGCGCACGGGTTGCGAGCATTTGCATTTGGGACAATAAAGTTCGCTCGCGGTAAAGGCTCCGAATTGCTGTGCCATGGGATCGTTTAAATTTTGCTGATGTACCGCAAGATGTCGCAAAGCACCTTGGCGGGCGTCTGGGTGGAATCAATCTTATGCACCACCTTGCTGCCATAAAAATTTAGCACAGGTTTGGTTTCGCGCTCGTAGGTTTTGAGCCTGTGCCGGATGATCTCCAGGTTCGCGTCATCAAGCCGGTTTTCGCGCAAGGCCCGGCGCTGGAGCCGCTCGACCAGCTTGCTCATGTTCGGGCAACGCAGAAAAAAGATCGCCTGCACGTCCAGCGTGTCGCGCAGCATCTCGGCCTGATGGACATTGCGCGGGATGCCGTCCAGCACCAGCGTGTCGGTGTCCGGGTTGAAGCGGCCGGCGCGTTTGGAATTGTCAATGAACTGGCGCCAAAGCTCGACCGTCGGTTCGTCGGGCACCAATTCGCCGCGGCTGGAATATTGGATGAAGACGCGCCCGATCTGGCTTTCGGCGGTCAGGTTGCGGAAGACATCGCCGCAGGCGCAATGGAAGAAGTTGGGGATGGTTCCGAGGATTTTGCCCTGCGTGCCTTTGCCCGCGCCGGGTGCGCCAAACAAAAGTATGCTGCGATATTTCATAGTTGTTGGACTGGCTTTCCGTTTTGCCCTGGTTGGCGCGGTCGCGCCTGAGTTGTCGTTGTAGGTTTAAGCGTCCTTGTGCTTCAACTGGACTTCCTGGATTTCCACGAACGGGATGCTGACTTCCTCCGATGCCTGCCCCTTTTGTATCTGCAAAACAATGTCCGTCGCCGAAATGCGGCTGATGCGCTGCGCGATGTGCGTGCCGCGCGAACTCTTCACCATCAAAACCTTGTCCTTCTCGGCTTCAGGACGGCTGATGGCGAAAAACGCCGGCATCTGCGTCTCAAAAAAACGGCGGTTGAACGTATATTGCCCGCGCGGATACACCTTGGCCGGGGGCAAACTCGGGGCGGCGGGTTGCGCGGGCGCGGCATACGCGGCTGGTGCGGCTGCCGCGGCATCCGCAGCGCCGATTTCCGCCGGGACCGCTTGTTCGCTGGCTATCACGGCGGCGATGTTCGCTTCCGCATGCTGTTCAGCCGTCTGCCAGGACGCTTCCTTCTTTTTCAACTTGGGCGGCATGGAAAGGAAAACGATGGGCGCGACGATCGGCGCAACCGCAGCCACCCCGCAAACCGTCCCCACCGGTTGTGCCTTAAAAAGCGCGATCTCGTACGCGGCATAGAAGTTCGCGCCGTAAATGACCAGCAAAATGAACACGCCCATCGGCGAAGTGAACAACGCCCCGATCAACGAATGGCCGGTCGAACGCTCCAGGTGCGGGTAGCTTTTGATTTGGATTTCAGGCCTTTGGGGTTTCGCTTCCTGGCCCGGTTCGATGAACGGTTCCACGTATTGCGCCGCCTTGGGATTGCTGTCGAGCGCCTTGAGGTCGTCCTGCGAAAGCTTGCTCCATGGAATGCGGTCGCCGTAGGAGCCGTCCGGGTTCTTCAGGATGATGCCCTGGCCATCCATGGAAACGACTTCGCCCGTGACGGTCTGGCCATCGTTCAAATGCAACGTTTCCGCGCTGGCAATCCCTCCGAGCAGGCCCAAAAGGCACGCAACGACAAAAATTCGATAAGCTCTAATCACGGAGTGTATTTTTGCATAACAACTGAGCCGGGGCAAAGGAAGAAATTTGGCTGTTGCCATCTCGAATACGGGCCTTCGCGGATGCTTGGCGGCATCCACCGTGTGGCTCCCGGTCCCACACGCTCAAAGAGTCTCAAAAGCCCCGCCCGATGTCCAGCAATTTTTGAGCTTTGGCGTCTTTTTGGGTCAATAGAAACGAAGGGTATCACGCAAGGAGCGCAGCACGCCTTCCTTTACGAGAGTCCTGGCAAATCCCGTTAATCCTTCTTGTTGACGTGGGCAGCGCCGCCTTCAAAGATTTGTTTTGCCTCCCGCATGAGGATGTAGGGCACAAGCACGTCTCCCCAATGGGGCCCCAACGCATTGCTTTCGGGATTAGGAAGTTGTGCCTTGGCAATTTCAGCACCTTTGTCAAATGCGGCTCGGGCTTTCTCTGTTTGACCCTGACGAAAGGCTGTCATGGATAACACAACGTTTACAGGCGCATCACGATACGGATTGCCGGTCTTTGTGATGTTTGTCAGCAAGTTTTCTGCTTCCTGCGGGTGGCCGAGACGAAACTCGGCCAAGCCTTTGGCGAATTTGTACCAAGCAATATTATCACCTTGAATGACCCTGTTGGTGCCTGCCAAAGATAAGGCGTGAGCAGACAAATCCGACAATTGGGACAAATCAACTCCAGGTTGCGGCAGCAAGAGACAGGCTTTGGCCGTTCGCTCCTCCAAGGCAGGACTCTTGGACTGCCCGAATCGCGTGAGCAATGCCTGGCAATGGGACTGGTAAAAGACAATACCTGCCCCCAAAACCACGACCGCACTGCCTAGTAACAAAAATTACGTTCTGACTAGAGTCCTAATCCCGTTAGGAAAACGTCTATCTGCTTTTCAAATTGGGGGCGGTTGTACGACAACAGAGCCATTCGCCACTGTCCTTGTATGTAGGTTATGATTATCGGGACGACCGTTGCTGCATCAAAGTCGGGAGGTAGCAGCCCCGCCTGCCGGTCGGCTTTCAACCGCGAAGTCATGGCTTCAGACATCTTTGATATTTCTTGCTGGATGAACTTTTTTAAGCTTGGCTCCGCCAGGACCTCGCCAGACACGCTGGCTGCCATGAGACAAACTTTCGACGGCGCGTGGGGATTGTCCAAACAATTGAGTATTTCATTAAAGAGCGCTCGCACTCCAGCCTTTCCCGTGGGTGCCGAAAAAAAGGCCTGCCCGCGTCGTCGTCCGACGGTAGCGTTGTAGTGTTTCAGGCATTCCAAATAAGCGGAATCCATGCTCTTTAGTTTGTTGTAGAAAGAGCCTTCCCCTATGCCCATCGCTTTCAACAGGGGACGCAAGGATGTTCCGGCATAACCGAGTTTCCAGAAAAGGCGCGTGGCCTTCTCCAGGGCTTTTGCGTAATCAAATTCTAATGTTCGCGCCATATTCATATATTTAACCTGTTTTGTATCGAGTGCAAAAGAATTGTTTGACGAGCACCGTTCTCGCGCTATATTGTTGCGCCTGCTACAAAATAAATTGTCAGGAATTAAAATGAACGCATTCAAAAACAAAATCGCAGTAATTATCGGGGGCACCAGCGGCATGGGGCTCGCAACGGCGAAAATGCTCCTCGATGGGGGTGCGCGAGTTCTGGTGACAGGTCGCTCGCAGGTCGGGCTGGAATCGGCACAGAAAGAGCTTGGCAAGGACGCCCTTGTGGTTTCGAGCGACGCGCGGTCGTTGACGGACATCGACGCCCTCGCTTCCCGGGTGGAGTCCGAATTCGACACCTTCGACCTGCTCTCCGTCAGCGGCCTCGGAGGGTTTCATGGCGGCAC
>DASRBR010000098.1:0-6525 GCA_035653495.1 Verrucomicrobiia bacterium | reverse complement strand
TAACGTACGCAGTCGTGGAAGAAACGGAAGCCCGGCGATTGAAGGAGGCAACAGGACTTGAGGTTCAGGGTTACCGCCGTTTTTTGGATAATCAGGCGATCAGGCACATTTTAAACGAGCATGGAAATCCAACGGCTGAAGAAGGCCGTGGCCAGCTGGCTGTGACTCTTGAGGATATCGCTTTGATCCCATGGGTGGTCACCCAACCAGATCGGGTGGTCTATGCTGGGAAAACACGTCGACGACTGGATGGGATATTATACGAAAGGCGAATCAACGGCTTTTTGTGCTGTGTCGAAGAAGTTCGCGAAAGCGCCGGATTGCTGGCAATAAAAACCCTCTACAAAAGAAAAGCGGCGGGGGCTCATGCTGTTTCCAGCCTTGACCAAACGCCCGAGGCGTTCCGCCGTAGTACCAATAATATAGAATCCAATGAGGTTGAAGTCAAGACTGCACCCGGCGTTGACCTCTACGTCGGCGGCACCGAGCACGCCGTGTTGCACCTGCTTTACGCGCGGTTCTGGCACAAGGTGTTGTTCGATCTCGGTTACGTCTCGACGCCCGAGCCGTTTTTCAAATTGGTGAACCAGGGACTCATCCTCGGCGAAGATGGACAGAAGATGTCCAAGTCGCGCGGCAACGTGGTGAACCCGGACGACATTCTCAAGGAATATGGCGCGGACGCGTTCCGGCTGTACGAAATGTTCATGGGTCCGCTGGAAATGGTCAAACCGTGGAACACCAAGGGCGTCGAGGGCGTGTATCGTTTCCTCGGACGCGTCTGGCGATTGTTTGTGGACGAAAAGAGCGAAACGGAATTCGAGCAGGCCATGACGGCCTCGCCGGAAAAAGGCGCGGCGCTGCTCGATGCGATCCGGTTGAGCCCGGCCATCAAGGACACCGACGCTTCGCCGGAACAGCTCAAGGCCTTGCACGCGTGCATCAAAAAAGTCACCGAAGACTTGGACCATCTTCACTTCAACACCGCCATCTCGGCATTGATGATTTTCGTCAACGAGGCGATGACGTGGGAAACCAGGCCACGCGCGGTGTTGCGCGATTTTTTGATTTTGTTGCAACCGTTTGCGCCGCATCTTGCGGAGGAATTGTTCGCGCGGTTGAATGCCGGCTTTGCGAACCAACCAACCACTCTCGCCTACGTGCCGTGGCCGAAGTTCGACCCGGCGCTTTTGGTCAGCGACACCATGGAAATCCCGGTGCAGGTCAACGGCAAGTTGCGCGATAAAATCGTCGTCCCGGCGGACGCTTCCCAGGCGGACATCGAAGCCGCCGCGCAAGCCAGCCCGAAGGTGCAGGAATTCATTTCTGGCAAAACCATACGCAAGATAATCCTTGTGCCTAAACGACTTGTGAATATTGTCGTGGGATGATTTTTGGGCTATAGTGGGGTACGTGATTCATTTGACAAAACAGGAAATGGCCGTCTTATGCATCTTAATTTTTCTGTTGGTGACCGGGTTGGCGGTGAAGAGTTATCGCGCCGCGCATCCGCCAGCCGCGTCCAATGAGCACCTAACACATTGACCATCATGCAAGCAGCCAGTTTTGAAGAAGCACTCGACCAGGTCCTCGCCAAGGACCGGCGTTACCATCGCGACGCCTACCTGTTCCTGCGCGAGGCGTTGGATTACACCCGCAAAATGCTCGACCGCGACGCCAAAGCCGAAAAATCCGGCCGCCGCGCCATTCTTCGCGAACAACATGTGAGCGGACAGCAGTTGCTCGAAGGCATCCGCGAACTTGCCCTGGAGATGTTCGGGCCCATGGTCATCACGGTGTTCGAGGAGTGGGGCGTCCGTTCATGCCAGGATTTTGGCGAAATGGTGTTCATCCTGGTCGAAAACCAGCTTTTGAAAAAAACGGACAAGGACTCGCGCGCGGATTTCGAGAACGGCTACGATTTCAAGGACGCATTTCGCAAACCATTTTTGCCCAGCGCAAAAGTCGAAGTCGCAACGGAAAAAACTCCGAAGCTGACGAAGACGTAATTAGTTGTAACGCAGACTTCCAGTCTGCCGTATCGCGGATTTCCAAATCCGCGAGTTTTGTCTTTAACCATTTTGCCGACTGAAAGTCGGCGACACAGCAGGTTTGGAAACCTGCGCTACCTGCTTGCCCTCGGTCAAACCATCCCGCTATCTTTGCCGATAGGTGAAGATAGAAGAACTGCAAGCCAGTCTGCCATTGTCGCAAAACGACAGGGCATCTTCATCTCGCGGCGAACACTCCTGCATCGCGCGAATGCTCATTTGCGCATTTGGGGGCGCGCTGGTTCTGATTTTCGTTTGGCGTTGGAACTACAATCTGTTTGGCGATTTCTACGATTATTCCATCTTCGCCTCGTCCGGCAATTATCTGCACCACGGGCTGAAACCGTATCGCGATTTCACCACGTCGCTCCAATCCTTGCCCATCTATCTTTGTTACGGTGCGGAATGCGTCTTCGGGCCGCGTTACCTTTCGCTCGCGTATGCGAACCTGCTTGTTGGACTCACCTTTTATGCCGCAACGATTCTGCTGTTAAAAAAGCGTCTGCCGTTTCTTCTCTGCGTGCTGTGCGCCATGGCGATGTGTGTGGCGACCTTCTTTCAGCACGGAATTCTTTGGTATAACTCAATCGCGATGATGTTTCTGGCGCTGATTGTCTGGCAAAGCGCAAACATCGCGCAAGAAAACCATGTCAGTGCCGCTCGCGTGACGATTTTGTGCCTCTTGCTTTTTCTCTCCAGCATGACCAAAGCGAATTTTCACCTGCTCGGCGTGTTCATGGCTTTCGTCGGATTGGCATGGTCGTTTGCACATGCGGATTCGACCGAACGCAAGCGGTTTTCTCTTGTGCTGCCGTTGATTTTGCTCTGCGCTTTCGTTCTGGGACCGCTTTGCGAAACTGCCGCAAACGGCACGACTTTTGGCGATTATGTTCAGCAGGTCTTTCGCACGCCGAAGGGCCGGATTCGCGACATCCTGCCGCAACTGGTTTCGCCCGGCCTTTATTTCAACAAGCTGCACGATTTTTACCCGGACAATTACAGCGCCGGCATCTACGTGACGGGCGCCGCGATTTTTGCGTTGTGCGCGTTCATTGCCCTGCGCGGCGAAAAAACGCGCTTGCTTTATTCCATTCAGATTTTTCTTGCAGGCCAATTCGTCGCCAGCCTGCTGGTGACCGCGAGCAACCACGACATCCAAATCCTCACGGCGAGTTATTTGATTGTCGGGCTGGTCGCGATTTACTTGATGTTCAACCACTCGATGAGCGCGGCCCAGGATCGCGGGTTCAAAACGGCCATTGCGCTGTTGAGCGCGATTTTTTTGATAACGGGCAGCGCATCTACTTTCAAGCATTCGCGCCTGCGCTTTCTCGAGAGCGAGAAAGACAATTCCCACGGAACTGCCATCGTGGACCCGCAATTGACCGGTTATCTCCAGGGCGTTCGTTTTACCAAAACTGCAGCGGACCGTTTCGTTCGCATCACCTCATTCATGCAAAAGCACAATCTCACCGGCGCGATTGAAAAAGTTTATTGGGGTCCCGGCCTGGAATTGATGAATCGCGTTTACGACACATGCCCAATGGGGCATCTGCCGCTTTGGTATCATTTGAACACGAGCGTGAACGACAGTGATTCACCGCGTATCATCGAGGCGCTCGAAAAAAATCATTACGAATGGGTCCTCGGCACGATGTATTACATGAAGGAATTTCCTCCGGGCGTGCGGAAATATTTGCATGATCATTTTGATCTCGCGGAACAAGACGCAATGGACGATGGCTTGATCATCCTCCACCGGAAAAATAATTTTTAGAAACGCTGTGCCCGGATCTTTGATGATTTCCAAATCCAATGTTATCTAAAAAGCCGCGAACCCCAACCTCGCACGCCCGCATTGAAGTCCGGCAATGCGGGCGAGCGTAATTTCGCTTTGGTGCATAGTCTAGCGAAATCTTCGTTGAACGTTCGTGCTCGACCTATCGGCAAGGCGTTCAATGATGCTATTGTCTCTTTTCTTGATGTTCGTGTAGGTTAAAGGACTTTTGGACGCAAAATTATGATTGTACGCAAGGCACTGACTGAAGACGCTGGTGTTCATACCGAGATTCCCGCTGTTCCGCCGGGAGTCAAAATCGTGACGCTCGACAACGGCCTCACCATCATCGTGCGCGAAGACCACAGTGCGCCGGTTGTTTCCGCGCAGGCTTGGAGCATGACCGGCAGCATCAACGAAGGCAAATGGCTCGGCGCCGGGATGTCGCATGTGCTTGAGCACATGCTTTTCAAGGGCACTACCACGCGCGGCGCCGGTCGCATTGATCAGGAAGTGCAAGACGCCGGCGGTTACATGAACGCCTACACTTCGTTCGACCGCACGGTCTATTACATCGACGTGCCGAACACCGGCGCGAAGACCGCCATCGACATCCTTTGCGACATTATGCAGCACGCCACGCTGCCCGCCGATGAAATGGCCAAGGAAAAACAGGTCATCCTCCGCGAAATGGACATGAATCAGGACGAACCGGGCCGCCGTTCCGGTCGCCGCCTGTTCGAAACCGCTTACACGCGCAGCCCTTATCGCTACACCATCATCGGCTATCCCGACATCTACAACGAACTCCAACGCGGCGACATCGAAGA
Organism: Verrucomicrobiia bacterium; assembly: GCA_035653495.1. Classification (GTDB taxonomy): domain Bacteria; phylum Verrucomicrobiota; class Verrucomicrobiia; order Limisphaerales; family Pedosphaeraceae; genus DATAUW01. Next base: position 1,867 of record DASRBR010000098.1, on the reverse strand, counting down.
ATATTATCGCGCGCGTTATGCTCCGAACAATGTGTTCTTCGTTGTCGTTGGCGATGTGAAGGCAGACGACGTCATCGCGCAAATACGCGACTCGTATTCGAAGACCAAATCGCGCGCGATTCCGCCCGAAGTTTTGCCCGAAGAACCGCGTCAAACCGCGCCGCGCGAAGTCATCGAAGAAGCGCCGATTGAAATGGGCCATGCGCACCTGAGCTGGCACATCCCGGAATTGCGTCATCCTGACGTGCCGGTTCTCGACGTGCTTGCTGTCGTGCTCGGCAACGGCCGCAGCTCGCGTCTTTATCAGCAAATCCGCGAGAAACAGGGCCTCGTCAATTCCATTGACGCGTGGACATACAGTCCCGGCAAGCCGGGCTTGTTCGGGATCAGTTTCCTCGTCGATGCGGACAAATTTATCGCCGCGCGCGATGCCACGTTGGCCGAAGTCGAGCGTTTGCGCAATGAACTCGTTACGCCGGAAGAAGTCGCCAAGGCGGTGAAGCTCTTCGTGTCCGCGACACTTTCCGCGCGTAAAACCATGCAAGGCCAGGCGCAGGATTTGGGCGGAAGCTGGCTCGCGGCAAACGATTTGAATTTCTCCGAACGTTACCTCGCCGCCGTCAAGCGCGTCACGCCGCAAGATTTGCAACGTGTCGCGCGCGAATATCTCGCCACCAACAATCGCACACTCTACGCGCTTTTGCCCAACGGCACTGCGCCGAAGCCTTCCATCAGCGCCGCGCAATCCAGCGACGCGCCCATCCAAAAATTCGAATTGCCCAACGGCCTGCGATTGCTGGTAAAGGAAAATCATCGGCTGCCATTCGTCGAATTTCGCGCTGCGTTCAAGGGCGGCGTGCTGGCCGAAACTGCGGAAACCAACGGCCTCACGCAACTCACCGGCAAGCTGCTGCTCAAAGGCACGAAAACGCGTTCCGCCGAGGAAATCGCGCGCACGATCGAGTCCATCGGCGGCAGCCTGGATCATTTTGGCGGGAACAACAGCTTCGGCATGAGCGCGGAAGTCTTGAGCGGCGATTTTGCGAGCGGCCTTGACCTTGTCTCCGATGTTTTGCTGAACCCGACATTTCCCGGCCCTGCGCTTGAACGCGAGCGGCAGGTCCAGCTTGCCGGCATCAAGGCGCAAAAGGACCAGTTGCTCAAGAGCGCGAGCGTGGCCATGCGACGCGCCATGTTCGGGGAGCGCGGCTACGGCTTGGATGGGCTTGGGACCGAAAGCAGCGTACAAAAGCTTTCGACCGACGATCTGCGCAAATTCCATCAACGTCTCGCCGTGCCCAACAATTGCGTGCTGGCGATTTATGGTGACGTTCATGCGGACGCTGTGAAAACCGCCGTCGAAAAAGCATTTGGGGATTGGCGCGCAGGCGAATCGGCGCTTGCGGACCTGCCGAAAATTCCGCCGCTGACCGAAATCAAGCGCGTGCAGGAAATTCGCGACAAAAAACAGGCCGTGCTGGTGATCGGATTTTCCGGAACGACGGTGCAAAGTCCCGATCGTTACGCGCTCGAATTGTTGCAGGAAGCGTGCAGCGACCTTGGTTCGCGCCTGTTCATGCGCATCCGCGAGAATTTGGGTTTGGCCTATTACGTCGGCGCGCAAAATTTTCCCGGACTCGTGCCCGGTTATTTCACCTTTTACGTGGGCACGGCGCCGGAAAAAGTGGATTTGGTGGAAAAGGAATTGCTCGTCGAGGCGGAGTTGTTGCGCGCGGACGGCTTGAGCGAGGAAGAATTGAAACGCGCCAAGGCCAAAATCATCGGCCAGAAAAAAATCGCGCGTCAGGACCTCGGCGGTCTGGCAATGACAACGGCCTTGGACGAACTCTACGGCCTCGGTTACGCG
>DASRBR010000097.1:0-3246 GCA_035653495.1 Verrucomicrobiia bacterium | reverse complement strand
AATGCCGCCGCGGAAATTCTCGATTCCAGGCAGTGATGCTGTGTATTTCAGCAGTAACGGACCGGCTGCTTTTTATTACATCATCCGCTCGCGCAATGGCGGTATTCTAAGCATGTCGAGCAATGTGCCCGCGGAAAAATTGCGCGGCGGGGGTTCACCGGAAAAATCGGTGATAGGAGCCGCACCGGACGTCTCGTCATTGCAGGCATCATCCGGCGCATTACGGGAATTTATGATGCGCACACCGCCCGGTGAATCGCTACTGGTAGGGCGCTCGATTGAGCCGGATTTGGCAGAGCTTCGGCAGTTTGGTTGGACGCTGGCCGGCATTGGCGGCATCGTCCTGTTGTGCGGCCTGGCAGGCGGCTGGGTTTTGGCTTCCCGCGCCATCCGGCCCATCGAAGACATCAGCGCCACGGCAGTGAAGATTGCGGCGGGCGATTTGTCCCAACGCATTGACGCGGCGGATACGGACAATGAACTGGGCCGGCTCGCCACCGTTCTCAATTCCACTTTCGCGAGGCTCGAAGCCGCTTTCGCTCAGCAAGGCCAGTTCACTGCTGATGCCGCGCATGAGTTGCGCACGCCCGTTTCCGTTCTGCTGATGCAGACACAGACCGCCCTCAAGCACGAGCGCGATTCCGCCGAGTACCGCGCCTGCATCGAAGCCTGCCAGCGCGCCGCGCAACGGATGCGCGGTTTGTTGGAATCGCTTTTGGAATTGGCCCGGCTCGATGCGGGACAGGAGCCGATGAAAAAAATGCGCTTCGATTTCAGCAACACTGTTGCCGAATGCGTCGAAATGGTTCGCCCGCTTGCCCACGAGCGAAATGTTCAAATTGAAACGGAATCGCCGCCGCTCGAATGGACAGGCGACAAGGAGCGACTCGCGCAAGTCATCACGAATTTGCTCACCAATGCCATCCATTACAACAAGGATGGCGGCGAAGTGCGGGTCGAAACTCATGAACAAAATCATGAAGCAGTGATCACGGTCTCGGATACGGGCATGGGCATTGCAGAAACGGATTTGCCGCGGATTTTCGAACGGTTTTATCGCGCCGATAAATCGCGTTCGAACGCGAAAGGCCGCACCGGGCTTGGCCTGGCAATTTCCAAGGCGATCGTCGAGGCGCATGGCGGCAGCATTGAAGTGGCCAGCCAGCCCGGTAAAGGAACGACGTTTACGGTTCGATTGCCTGCGCGGGATTGACAAACGGGTGTTTTCGACCGAGGGAATTGATACATGTTCAAGCGTGATTTCATCATCCGCATGGTCGAGGACTTCGTGAAAATGCTGACACGGATCCAGGAACAGACCGGCGCCGGCAAATATGCCGAGGCTGGCGAAGGATTGGACGAAGCGTTTTCGGAATTGGTCGGCTCCAGCGCGGAAGACGTCCTCAAGTTGAGTGACACGGAACTGCTCGCGCGCCTTACGCAGGGAGGACCGACACAATCTGTCCCTGAGAAAATTCGCCTGCTGGTAGCGTTGCTGCAACAGGGCGGTTTGCTTCACGCTGCCGAGAACCGTGAGGAACAAGCCCGCGCCTGCTGGCTCAAGGCGTTGAACCTTCTTTTGAATCTGCAGATGGACGAGGATGATTTCGGCTTGCAGCAGTTCATTCCCACCATTGATCTTTTGCGCGACCAGCTTCGCGATGCACCGCTGCCTTTGAGCACGCTTGCCGCGCTTTGGCGTCATTACGAACGCATCGGCGCTTACGCGCGCGCGGAAGATGCTTTGTTCTCCTTGCTCGAAGCGCAACCGGACAATCGTGAGTTGCGCGCCGAGGCGAAATTATTTTACGAACGTCTTTTGCGCCAAAGCGACTGCGCGCTGGAGAATGGCAACCTGCCCCGCGCGGAAGTTTCTGCCAGTTTGGCCGAGCTTTCCACAAAATAGACGGGAACCAAGAAGGTTAACCTTGAGGTTGCACGGATGCGCCCGGTTGAAGGACAGTGCCGCTGCGCGGCGGGATGTGTTCTTCACAAGCGCGCAGTCTTCGCATGAGGAAAGCCTTTTCGGATTCGAGCCCGGCCAGTTCCAGCGCTTTCCGAAAATACTCGGTCGCGCCTCGCGCATCGTTCAGTTGCGCCGCGAATTCACCCATCACGGCATAAAGCAGGTAATAAGTTTCCAATTTGTCGCGCCCCGGAATCGCCGCGACGGCTTCAACACCCGCTTGCGGGCCTTGCACTTTCGCCAGCGCCACGGCGCGATTTAATGCGATCACCGGCGAATCATCAAATTCAATCAACCTGTCGTAAAGCGAAAGGATCTGCGGCCAGTCGGTTGAATCATAACTTTTCGCCGCGCAATGCACCGCAACAATGCCTGCCTGGAGATGATACTCGGACAGTTCGTCACCGGTGGCCGATTGCGATAGGTGAAACAATCCGCGCGCGATCATTGCCGCGTCCCACCGGCTGCGGTCCTGTTCCTTTAATCGCAGCAAATTGCCCTCATCATCCACGCGGCTGGGCAATCGCGCGGCGTTCAGGAGCATCAGGGCCAATAGCGCGTGCGTTTGCGGACGGTTGCCGACGGGATGTTCGGCGAGCAACGACGCAAGCCGGATCGCTTCGTTGCACAGCTCTTCGCGCACGAGCTTGCTGCCGCTGGATGCCTTGTAACCTTCGTTGAACAGAAGATAAAGCGTCTGCAAAACCGCATCCAGACGCTTTGCTGATTCCTCGCCCGCAGGGATTTCAAAGGGAATATGCGCCTCGCGGATTTTTTGGCCGGCGCGGACGAGCCGCTTGGCGATCGCGGCTTCCGTCGTAAGAAAGGCCTTTCCAATCTCTGCCGGATTGAAACCGCACAATGTCTTTAGCGCCAGTGCGACCTGCGCCTCGCGCGGAATCGTCGGATGGCAACAAACGAACATCATGCGCAGCACGTCGTCCTTGATCTCGTGCTCTGAAAAAACAGGCTCATCATCCGCGGAAGGATTTTTTTCCATCAGCGCGATGATTTCCGTTTCCTTGTCGCGGAAGGTTTTTTGCCTTCGGACAAAATCCAATGCGAGGTTCCGCGCCACGCGCATCAACCATGCGGACGGATTTTTCGGCACCCCGTAATATGGCCAGGTCTGGAGCGCGCGGATGAGCGCTTCCTGGATGACGTCCTCGGCAAGGTGAAGATGCTCGATGCCGAAGATGCGCGTGATGGTTGCCACCATCTTGCCGGACTCATGGCGGAAAAGATGTTCCACCACCTGGGAAATTTCGGCAGGTGGTGAA